>NZ_CAJTCF010000011.1:0-65211 GCF_910574735.1 Duncaniella muricolitica
CATTATAAACAGCTTCATATTTTGTAAAAAAACGATTTACTCTCGTTGGTTGCAACGAGGGAAGTTGTGCATGGGGGAGTACGACAAACCTACCTGAGTAGTTACACATAAGCGTCATTTTTCCCCCTTTTTACTCTTTTAAGGTTAATTTTAGTTAACAGATGGAATTATTTACATGAAAAATTTGGACAATTTGAGTTAGCGATATACTTTTGCTACAAGTTTTTCATGGTATTAGATTTAAGGTAGAAAAGTTATTCGTCGCGATGACGAGTAATTTTTTTTTGCATATATTTAAGATTGGAATAAATGGATTATTGTTGCATTATTTCTTCGTTTCGCGTCATTTTACTTGTTTTTTAGCCTTGTGACTTCATAACTTTAATAAATTTCGCAACTTTTATTGCAAATGTTTTGGTTATTGCGATAATATATGTAACTTTGCCGTGAAAAGTACGGAAAGAAAAGAAAATTGGTGCGAAAACCTCTCTTTTTTGAGCAGTACACAATAATTATAACCAAAAAGACAACAATTTGACTAAGGTATGAAAGCAGTAGAAGTGATTGACGACCTGAAGCGTCGTTTTCCCAACGAACCCGAGTATATCCAGGCCGTAGACGAGGTGCTCACCACCATCGAGGACGTATATAACGAGAATCCCGAGTTTGAACGCTACAACCTCATAGAGCGTCTCTGCATACCCGACCGCATCTTCTCATTCCGTGTATCGTGGGTTGACGACAAGGGCAAAGTCCACAACAACATGGGTTATCGCGTGCAGCACAACAACGCTATCGGTCCCTACAAGGGCGGCATCCGCTTCCACTCGTCGGTCAACCTCTCAATTCTCAAATTTCTCGCCTTTGAGCAGACTTTCAAGAACTCTCTGACCACCCTCGCCATGGGCGGAGCCAAGGGAGGCAGCGACTTCTCGCCCCGCGGCAAGAGCGACATGGAGGTGATGCGCTTCTGCCAGGCCTTCATTACCGAGCTGTGGCGTCAGATAGGCCCCGACACCGACGTACCAGCCGGCGACATAGGCGTTGGCGGCCGTGAGGTCGGCTACATGTTTGGCCAATACAAGAAAATGGCCCGCGAGTTTACAGGCACATTCACCGGCAAAGGCCTCGAATTTGGCGGCTCCAAGATACGTCCCGAGGCCACAGGATACGGCAACGTATATTTCCTCCTCGAGATGCTCCGCACACGCGGCATTGACATCGCCGGCAAGACCGTGGCTATCTCAGGCTCGGGTAATGTGGCTACCTATACAGCCGACAAGCTCCTCACACTCGGAGCAAAGGTTGTGTCGATGAGCGACTCTGACGGCACCATCTATATGCCCGAAGGCATGACCCGCGAGCAGCTCGACTATGTATTCAAGCTCAAGAACGTGTATCGTGGCCGCATCCGTGAGTTTGCCGAAGAGTATGACTGCCAGTATTTCCCCGGCGAGCGTCCCTGGCACATTGCCAAGTGTGACATCGCGATGCCCTCGGCTACCCAGAACGAAATCGACGGTGATGATGCTCGTGCCCTCATAGCCAACGGCTGTATCGCAGTGAGCGAGGGTGCCAACATGCCTTCGACTCCCGATGCTATACGCGAGTTCCAGAAAGCCCGCATACTCTATGCTCCCGGCAAGGCTGCCAACGCAGGCGGTGTGTCGGTGTCGGGTCTCGAAATGGCACAGAACTCTCAGAAGCTCTCATGGAGCGAGGAAGAGGTTGACGCCAAGCTCCAGCAGATTATGACCGAAATCCACAACCAGTGCGTGAAATACGGCACCGAGGAGGACGGATATATCAACTACGTGAAGGGTGCTAATGTGGCAGGCTTCATGAAAGTGGCCCGCGCCATGATGGCACAGGGTATCCTTTGATAAAGAACGGATGTTAAAAATGAGATACTGTCGGTTTTGATATTATGAAAAAACGATAGTACGGATGGCAGGCATGAGCTTGCCGTCTTTTTTTAATGTGTGTCAACAAGTGGGAGTAAGTGTTAAAAACGGGACTGTTTATATCGAAATCACGTATATATATTTACCTGTTATAGTCTGATCAGTTGATATTTTTGTGAGCCGAGGCCGATGGCTTTGCCGTGGTCGAGAGTGTGCATGCCGTGGCGTGAATCGATGCGTTCGATGAGGTGGATTTTGCCGTGGTCGGACGACGAACGCACCAGGTCGGTGCATGCGCGGTCAAGAGCCACAGGGTCAAGCGAGGCAAGAATGCCGATGTCGCCCATTTTTGGGTCCTCGGGCGAACTGTCACAGTCGCAGTCGACCGAGAGATTGTTGGCCACGCTTATGTACACGATATTGTCACCGCAATGGTCGGCGACAGCCTTGGCTGCTTCGGCCATTGATTCGAGAAACATGTCCTGCTCGGCGAGATTCTGCCACAGGCTGTCGGGATTGGCCGTCTTGGCAGCCGAATGTATCCACGACTTACCGTTGGCCGAGGCTATGCCTATCGACATGTTTTTGACCGCGCCGCCAAATCCGCCCATGGCGTGGCCCTTGAAGTGTGAAAGTATGATGGTGAAATCATATTGTGGGAAGTGCGAGCCCACGATATCATAGTCAAGATGTTTGCCGCCGTTGACCGGCAGTCTCACCTCGCCTTCGGCATCCATTATGTCAACCGGGGCTATGGCTGTAAAACCGTGCTCTTCGGCCGCCTTCATGTGTTCGGCAGTCGACGACCGGCGGCCGTTATAGGCTGTGTTGCACTCCACGATGGTGCCGTTGACTTTTTCTACGAGGGGTTTGATGAGGTCCGGGCTGAGAAAATTGTGTCCACCCGGTTCGCCGGTCGAGATTTTCACGGCCACTTTGCCTTTTGCCTCGCGACCGAGAGCATCATAGATTTTCACAAGGTTTTCGGGGGTGATGTCGGTGAGCATGTACACCTTGGATGTAACGGTGTCGGCGGTCGACGTTTCGGGTTCGGCCTGAGCCCTGGCTCCGGTACAGGATGCTGTCAGCATGGCTGCCATGCACAGTGTGATGGAAAGTTTTTTCATTATATAAGGAATGGGTTTAAAAATGTAGTTTGAATCCGCCGAGCGCGCTCAGTCCGGGCATGTCATAGCCGCGGTTGATTACGTAGGAGGCATCGGTGAGATTTTCGATGCGTACAAACAGGTCGGCATGCCGGCAAGCCGACCATGAGGCTTTGAGATTGACCACGGCATAAGACTGATGGTCCATGCTCTCGTGAACAAACAGACGGCTCACACCTTTGAGATCGGCACCGATATTTACAGTCGGGCTCACCCGCCAGTCGGCACCTATATAATATTGGTGGCGTGGCGCGCCGGTGAGGTCGTGGAGTGATGTGTGCAGATAGCTGTAGGTGGCCGAGAGCGACAGAGAGATGACAGGCTGCCAGCCGAGCGAGGCCTCGATGCCTTTGTTGATAAATCGGCCTGTGTTTTGGTTTTTCATGTCGAGTGTCTGAATCATATTGTCGCCCTTGCAGTAATAGGCTGTCAGCGAAGCTGTGGCTCCGGTGCCGAAGCGGCGTGAGAGCGACACCTCATAGTTCATCATGCTCTCGGGCTCGAGGTCGGGATTGGCCATGGCGTAGAGATAGAGCTCGCGAAACGAAGGGTTGCGATAACCCTTGGATAGCGAAGCCTTGATGTTGAAACCGTGGCCGGGGTTGACCGACACTCCGCATTGCGGCACCCATCCGGTGTGAAACAAGTCGCTGTTGCTCATTCTCAATCCGCCGTTGAGCACTATCATCTCGTCCATGAGTGACTGTGACAGTGTGAGATATGGAGAGTATTCCGTGATGCGTTTGCGCGAGATTGTAGTCTTGGAGCCGTCGGTGTGCGGACGTCCGCCCGACACGGGTATTTTACCCGAATATGTGTTGAAGTCAAATCCCGCAGTCATGCCGGCTCCATGCCAGGGGCGGAAGTTCTGAAAGAGCAGCGCGCCCAGACGGTTGTCATTGCTGCGGAAGTGGCGCGGGTCATCGATGATATGGTTGCCATAGCTGTAATAGAGCATGGCGTTACCGTCGGTCGAGCCGTAATTATTGGTCACCGACACCGAGGCCTCGCCGCGCGTCACGTTCTGGCGATACATGTCGGTCGACGTCGGGTCGGAGAGGGTGGGATATATCCTGTCGCGCCCCTTGAAATTGGTGAGTGTAAAGTCGGCTCCCATGCGCCATGGACCGGCGAAGTCATAGCCGAGTTTGGCATATCCGCCGCCTTGCCTGAATTTCAGCGCGTCGTTCACCCCGTCGGTGCGGTCATAAGAGAGCGAGACGAGCGAGGTGAAGCCTCCGGCCCTCACGGTGTTGGTCACCGACGAGAGCCAGGTGTTGTAGCTGCCATATTGTGACGAAAGGGTGGTGTGTACACCATCGGCATGCACTCCGCGTGTGATTACGTTGATGACTCCGGCCATAGCGTTTGAACCGTAGAGCACCGAGCCGGGGCCGCGCAACACTTCGACACGCTCCACACGTTCGGTGTCGTAGAAGTCGGCCACATGATGGGAGTATATGCCGGCAAACTGCGGCTGTCCGTCGACCATCATCAGCACTCCGCTCGCGCGGTCGCCGCCGACACCTCGCAGTTTGATGTGACCGGCACCGCCGTTGCTCACGCCGAATCCTATGAGCCCGCGCTCGGTGACAAAGAGACTCGGCACTTGTCCCGACACAGCCGAGAGCACGCGGGTGTCGCCGGTGGTCTCGAGTTGTTGTCGGTCAATCACCGATACGGTGTAAGGGGTGAGGTCGCGGCCCACGGCCCGGTTGCTCCCTGTTACCACCACTTCCTCAAGACTCAGCGACATGGTGCCGTCATCCTTGTCATCGGCCGACATCGCGATGCCCGATGACAGGAGCGGAAAAATGGAGAGAGTGATTGCACGTATGTTCATTTTTCAGGATTAAAGTGTAAGTAAGCCCTATTTTCCATCTGCAAAAATACATTACACATATATAATAAGGATAATACAATTATCGGTAATGATTACCAATATTGCATGTATTTGCATGTATTGCATGCCGATGACAAATTTTTGTGGCAATTTCGCCTCACAAGTCGGGGATTTTCACTAAGTTTGCATACTCAATTCTAAAATCTTCGGATTCAACCCATGAAGTTCAACCGCTTTCTCCCCTTGATTCTTGTCGCATTTGCCTTCCAGTATGCGTTGTGTGTCAATCCCTATCTTCCTCTTTGGGAACATATACCCGACGGAGAGCCATATCTTTTTGACGACCCGGATGTGCCCGGCAAGAAGCGAGTGTATATATACGGTTCGCACGACATGCTGCGCACCATGTATTGCGGCACCGATCTGGTAGTGTGGTCGGCGTCGCCCGACTCGCTTGACACATGGCGTTATGACGGAGTGATATTCGAGTCGCGCACCGACCGCGACGGCAAGCCGCTGCGGGCCGACGGCTCAGGCGATGTGCTCTATGCGCCCGATGTGGCTGTGAAGACCATGCCCGACGGCAAGAAAATGTATTATCTCTATCCCAACAATCAAGCCGGAGGCCGCAACGGCATGGTGGCGTGTTCTGAACGCCCCGACGGCCCGTTCAGGGTGATAAACTGGAGTAAGGAGAAAGCCGACTCGACCGATGGTGTGCTGCGTTTTGACCCGGCGGTGTTTGTCGACGATGACGGGCGAGTGTATGGCTACTGGGGATTCGGCAACTCCATGGCTGCCGAACTCGACCCTTCCACCATGGCTACTGTGAAGCCCGGCACCGATGTGGTGGAGAATCTCATACCCGGATATAAACAGGATGAGGTGTTCAGATTTTACGAAGCCTCGTCGATGCGCAAGATTGATGATAAATATGTGCTGGTCTACAGCCGCTGGACCGCCGACGGCGAGTGGGGGCTCCCGCAGAGCAATTACACTCTGGCCTATGCCTACAGCGACAGTCCACTCGGCCCGTATACTTACGGCGGCACCATAATAGACGGCCGCGGGCGCGACACCGATGCCGATGGCAATGCCATAGCTACCTCCACGCCCAATGGCAACACCCACGGAAGCATACTGAAAATCGGTGACCGATGGTGGGTGTTCTATCACCGACAGTCGGGCACTGACGAGTATGCCCGTCAGGCCATGGTTGCCCCGATAGAAGTGAGCGTGACACCGGGCCCCGGCGGCAGGGTGAGCATAAGTGAGGCCGAATATACTTCGGAGGGATTCGATACCGACGGACTCGACCCGCTGCGCCGCTATCCCGCAGCCATCGCCTCGCACATCACCGGTCCGACTCCTGCCTATCAGAAATATCCCGAAATGGTCTATTCAGGCTCGCATTTCAAGTCGGTCTATGTCGACGACCATGCTGTAGCCGACCCTTATAACGACAGCATCAATGTCAGCCCTGTGGTCAACAACACTGACGGATCTATACTCGGATACAAGTACTTCAACTTTGACCGGCTCAACGGACGCAAGAACGCGCGGCTCGTGCTCGACCTTGTGCCGGAAGGCATTGACGGTATCATTACTGTCTACACCTCGGCTCCGTGGAAGGGCAATCCCGCTCCGGCCGGACGTATAGAGCTGAGGGCCGGCATGCCTGAGACTCCAGTCAGGATGACGGCCGATGTCACGGGGGTGACTGCTCTCTCGGGCAAACATCCGCTTTATCTTACATTCTCGTCGCCTGTCAAGGGCAAATCGTTATGTACAATCACACATCTGCAATTTCAATCTGAATAATATCTGAATAATGTCACAATCCGACAACACACCGCTGCTATCTTCACGTCAGGGCGTTATTCTGTTGCTCCCGTTTCTGGCAGTCACGACTTGTTTTGCCATGTGGGGCTTTGCCAATGACATCACCGCACCGCTTGTCAAAGCGTTTTCCAAAATCTTCCGCATGAGTGTCACCGAGGGTGCGCTTGTACAGGTGGCTTTCTATCTCGGCTATTTCTGCATGGCGTTTCCCGCGGCCATGTTCATACAGCGTTACACCTACAAGGCCGGTGTGATGCTCGGTCTGCTGCTCTACGGAGTGGGCGCACTGCTGTTTGTGCCGGCCCAGTGGACAGGCATGTATTATCCCTTTCTGCTCGCCTATTTCGTAATGACATGCGGTCTCTCGTTTCTCGAGACAAGCTGCAACCCCTACATCTACAGCATGGGTCCCGAGGCCACAGCGACCCGACGGCTCAATCTCGCGCAGGCATTCAATCCTGTGGGCGCGCTTGCCGGCATGTGGGTGGCCATGCACTTTATTCAGGCCCGTATGCACCCGCTCGACTCCGAGGCACGCGCCACACTCTCCGAGGCCGAGTTTGACGCCATCAAAAATCATGATCTGTGGGTGCTCATCCAGCCTTATGTCTATATCGGACTTGTGGCTCTTGTCATGCTTGTGATAATACGCTTGCTCAAGATGCCGAGAGCAAGTGATTCGGGCAAGAGCACGGGAGTGTTTCGCACACTTGTGGCCCTGCTCGGCCGCCGCAATTACCGCGAGGGAGTAATAGCACAGTTCTTCTATGTTGGCGCGCAGGTGATGTGCTGGACATTCATCATCCAGTATGGCACCCGTCTGTTCATGTCGGAAGGTATGCCCGAGCATGAAGCCGAGATATTGTCGCAACGCTACAACATCGGGGCAATGGCTCTCTTTACGTGCAGCCGGTTCATATGCACATGGTTCTTGCGCTACATATCGCCGAGCCGTCTGCTGTGTGTGCTCGGCGTGCTCGGAGTCGTGCTCACCATCGGCGCGATATTTTCGACCACCGTCACGGGCCTTTACTGCCTGGTGGGAGTGAGCGCGTGCATGTCGCTTATGTTCCCGACCATCTATGGTATAGCACTTACCGGACTTGGCGAGGATGTCAAGGTGGGCAGTGCCGGACTCATCATGTCGATAATCGGCGGCTCGGTGTTCCCGCCGCTTCAGGGTGCAGTCATAGACTCGGGCGTGAGTCTGGGTGAAATTCCGGCGGTCAATCTGTCGTTTTTCATCCCGATGATATGCTTTGCCGTGGTGGCACTCTACGGCTCGCGCACCCTCAAGGCTTAAATTCTGACCTTAAAACCTACAGCTTTAAAAGATATCATGACAAAAAAACTATTGTCACTTCCGCCCAACCTCGTCGATGCATTTCACGAAGTCACAGGGCTGTCTGAAAAAGAATATTTCTGCACATCCGACCCCATAGGCGCGCGCCTTGGCAGCGGAGGCGGCACCACGTGGCTGCTCGAAGAGTGTCACCGCAACAGCGGCGACGCCGAGGCCGACTTTGCTGAATGGCTTTCGTCGGAAAAAAGAATACTCCTTCACGCCGGAGGCCAGAGCCGTCGGCTTCCGTCATACGCGCCTTCGGGCAAGATACTCACGCCGGTGCCCATATTTCGCTGGGAGCGCGGCCAGAAGTTGAGCCAGACACTGCTCGACCTGCAGTTGCCCCTCTATGAGCGCATCATGCGGTCGGCTCCCGAGGGGATGCACACCCTCATAGTGAGCGGAGACGTGTATATCCACTCCTCGCAGCCTCTTCCTCCGATACCTGAGGCCGACGTGGTGTGTTACGGTCTGTGGCTCGATGCCTCGATAGCCAAAAACCACGGCGTGTTTTACAGCCGTCATGACTCACCCTCGCGTCTCGACCGCATGTTGCAGAAGCCTTCGGTCGACGAGCTTAACGGACTGCTCCAGTCGGGCTATTATCTCACCGATATCGGAGTGTGGCTGCTGAGCGACAGGGCGGTCGAGATGCTGCGTCGCCGTTCGCGCGACAATGAGGGCCGTCTGCGCGAGTATGACCTGTACAGCGAGTTTGGAGGCGCGCTCGGCACCAATCCGACGTGTCCTGACCCCGAGCTGTCATCGCTTTCGGTGGCAATAGTCCCGCTGCCCGGCGGTGAGTTTTACCACTATGGCACGAGCCGTGAGATGATTTCGTCGACTCTCGCCATCCAGAACCGTATCAATGACCAGCGCGAAATCATGCACCGCGACCGCAAACCACATCCGTCGATTTTTGTGCAAAATTCGGTGCTCGACATCACTCTCTCGGCTTCCAACAACGATATATGGGTCGAGAACAGCCATATAGCCTCACGCTGGACTCTTACCGACCATAATATAGTCACGGGTGTGCCTCGCAACGACTGGGATATTGCTCTCGCTCCGGGCAAGTGTGTCGACATTGTGCCGATAGGTGCTGACGCATGGGCTGTGAGAGTCTACGACATCGATGACCGGTTTGCCGGAGCCGAGCAGCAGCGTGGCCGCTTCCCCGTGGTCAACAGTCTCGAAGAGATGGAGCGCGCGGTGAAATCCCTTCTTGCAGGAGAGGAGCCGCACGGATATGAGAGACTGATGAGTGCCGAGGAGATTTCCAACGAAGCATCGTTGCCGCGTCTTGTGAGCCAGCGCAGAGAGTTCAGAAGTCTCAACTGGACCGCCATGGCTGCCAACCATGCCCACAGTGTCTTCTATCAGCTCGATCTGCATGACGCCGCCGGTGCGTTTGCCACCGACAATCTTCCGTTGCCGGCTCCGCTTGACAACTCTGCGTCGCTGATTACACGCATGAGCGACGCGATGTTTCGTGCCGAAGTGTGTCGCCACCGTTCGGAGCCATGGCAGCAATATGAGCAGGAGGCCTTCGGATTGCTTCGCGAAGGGCTGACATCTACCGTGCTCGAGCAGAAACAGATGCCACGCCGGGCCGTGTGTTCCGACCAGATAGTATGGAGCCGCTCGCCCGTGCGCATCGACATAGCCGGCGGATGGACCGACACCCCGCCGTTCTGTCTCATGGAAGGGGGCAATGTCATCAATCTCGCCATAGAGCTCAACGGCCAGCCTCCGTTGCAGGCTTATGTGCGTCCGTGTGCCGAGCCCCACATCGTGTGTCGAAGCATTGACCTGGGGGCTGCCGAGACCATAGAGACGTATGAGCAGCTACGCGATTTCAATAAAGTCGGTTCGCCGTTCTCGATACCCAAGGCCGCCCTCGCACTGGCTGGATTCCATCCGCAGTTCTGCACCGAGCATTTCGCTTCGCTGCGTGACCAGCTCATGCATATGGGAGGCGGACTGGAGATTACACTCTTTTCGGCCATACCGGCGGGTAGCGGTCTCGGCACCAGCAGCATACTCGCTTCGACGGTGCTCGGTGCCATAAGCGATTTCTGCGCTCTGGCCTGGGATAAGATCGAGATATGCAAGCGCACTCTCATACTTGAGCAACTGCTGACCACCGGCGGCGGATGGCAGGACCAGTATGGCGGTGTGATAGGGGGTGTGAAGTTGCTCCAGTCGACCAAGGAGCTGGCTCAGGAGCCTCTCATACGCCGTTTGCCATCCGACCTGTTTACCGACCCGCAGTATGCTCCGTGTCACCTGCTGTTCTACACCGGCATCACCCGCACGGCCAAGGATATTCTGGCCGAGATTGTAAGAAGAATGTTTCTCAATCATGGTGAGCAGATAGGTCTGCTCCGAGAGATGAAAAACCATACCATGGAAATGTATGACGCCATACAGCGCGACGATTTCGCCCGTATGGGACGTCTCGTGCGGCGCACCTGGCAGCAGAACATGACTCTCGACCACGGCACCAATCCTCCGGGAGTGGACGCCATCACTCGTCTTGTCGATGACCTGTGTCTGGGCTATAAGTTGCCGGGCGCGGGCGGCGGAGGCTATCTCTATATGATAGCCAAGGATCCCGAGGCTGCCGGACGCATACGCCATATCCTTACGACCGATTCTTCTCTGCCGGCCAATTCGCGCATGGTGGAGATGTCGCTCTCGCATCAGGGATTGCAGATTACCAGAAGCTGATATAGACCTATTCCAATAACCAAAACCTATTGATAAAACAATGAAAAAAATTGTATTGACACTTGCTGCCGCACTTGTATGTGGCGGGGCTTTCACATTTACTTCCTGCTCGGGCAATGCCTCCAAGGGTGATGCTACCGAGCAGACCGAAAATGATGCCGTGGCTCAGGGCCGCGAGCGCGTTCAGAAGACTCTCGACCAGTTTACGGGCCAGCTTCCCCAGCCTATGGGTGCCGGTCTTACTCTTGAGAAGCTTGCTATCGACGGCGACTATGTAGTCTACACCATCGCTATCGAGGATGCCGACATATATAATCAGTTGGAGATTGACGATGAGACCAAAAATGCGGCTCTTCAGAATATCGGTGCTGCCGGCAAGACTTTTGTCGACGCTAAGCTCGGTGCTCGTTTCGTTTACACCAACAAGGACTCTAAGTCAGACAAGGAGATGTCCATCACTCCCGAAGAGCTTGCCAAAAATTACAGCTCGAACGCGGAATAACAACGATACATACCCTCAGACAAAGGTCTTCATATAAGAAAAGTGTCTATATTCATTTTGCCGTGAATATAGACACTTTTCTTATATGAAGACCTTTGTCTGAGAGCTGACGGTTAGCCTCCGAAGTTGTCGTAGTGTACCGAAGTCGGGTCTACGCCGAGGTCGTCGAGCATTTTGTTGACAGCCGCGCTCATCGGGCCGGGACCGCACATGTAATATTCGATGTCTTCGGGGTCGGGATGATTTTTGAGATAAGTCTCATAGATGACCTGATGAACAAATCCGGCGGTGTATTTCACACCAGCGGCATCGGCTGCGGGGTCGGGACGGTCGAGGGCGAGATGAAACTTGAAGTTGGGATACTCTTTCTCCAGCTCGAGGAAGTCGTTGAGATAGAACACCTCGTTGAGTGCGCGTGCGCCGTAGAAGTAGTTCATCACGCGGTCAGTGGTGTGGAGAGTCTTGGTGAGCCACATTATCTGGGCGCGCAGCGGAGCCATGCCTGCGCCACCGCCTATCCACATCATTTCGGCCTTGGAGTCGACTATGGGGTGGAAGTCGCCGTAGGGGCCCGACATGATTACCTTGTCGCCCGGCTTGAGAGTGAAGATGTAGCTTGAGGCGATGCCTGGCATCACGTCCATGAATCCTGTCTGGGGTTTGGGCTTGAAGGGAGGTGTGGCGATGCGTACCGTGAGCATGATTCGGTCGCCCTCCTCGGGATAGTTGGCCATCGAGTAGGCTCGCACAGTGGTCTCGGTGTTGCGGCACTTGAGGCCGAAGAGGCCGAATTTCTCCCACGCCGGCAGATATTCGTCACCGATGAGCGACTTGTCTATGTCCTTGTCATAATCCATCTCATAGGTAGGGATTTTGATTTGGGCATAGGAGCCGGGGATGAAGTCCATGTGTGCGCCCTTGGGAAGCGCGACGATAAACTCCTTGATGAATGTCGCGACGTTTTTGTTGGAGATGACCTCACACTCCCACTCCTTGACATCGAGAGCCGATGCGGGTATACCCACCGAGCAGTCTTCCTTGACCTTTACCTGACATCCGAGACGCCAGTGGTCTTGCTGCTGCTTGCGCGAGAAGTGGACTTTTTCAGTTGGGAGAATGTCTCCGCCACCCGAGAACACCTGACATTTGCATTGGCCGCAACTGCCCTTGCCGCCACAGGCCGAGGAGAGGAAGATGTTGTGGTCGGCAAACGTTGACAGTAGAGTCTTGCCGGACTCGGCCTCGAGGACGGTGTCGTTGTTGATGGTGATTTTCACCTTGCCCGAGTGTACGAGATATCTTTTGGCGATTAGCAGGATTATAACGAGAAGGAGTGTTATAACCAGAAATATGCATACGCCTGTCAGTATCGTTAACATGAGTTGTTGTGAAATATTTTAGAAATTATGTAATAACTCCGGCCGGCGCGGTCAGATTTTGATGCCGAGGAAGCTCATGAATGCTATACCCATCAGGGCTGTGAGGATGAAGGTGATGCCGACACCGCGCAGCGGTCGAGGGATGTTGGAGTATTCGGCCAGACGCTCGCGTATGGCGGCGATTGCCGTGATGGCGAGGAGCCATCCGAGACCCCATCCGCCGCCGGCGCACACTGCTGTCCAGATGCTCGGGAAGTCACGCTGCTGCATGAAGAGCGAGCCTCCGAGGATAGCACAGTTGACGGCGATGAGCGGCAGGAAGATGCCGAGCGAAGAGTAGAGCGAGGGGCTGAACTTCTCGACGGCCATCTCGACGAGCTGCGTCATGGAGGCAATCACGGCGATGAACATTATGAGCGAGAGAAAGCTGAGGTCGACGGCGGCAAACTCCGGACCAAGCCATGCGAGCGCGCCGGGACGCAACACGTAGTTTTCAAGCAGATAGTTGACCGGAAGGGTCACCACCAGCATGAATGTCACGGCAATGCCGAGGCCAAAGGCCGTCTTAACGTTCTTGGACACGGCTATGAAGGAGCACATGCCCAGGAAGTAGGCGAAAATCATATTGTCGATAAATATCGACCTGATGAATATGTTGAGATTTTCCATACTGTCGTTTGTTTAGGGTTAATCTTCCTGGAGGTCTTTGTTGATGCTTCTCTGCACCCAGATGATGCACGCCACGACGATGAGGGCCATGGGGGGGAGTATCATGAGGCCGTTGTTGACATATCCGTTGTCATAGCACCACTGGGGTATGACCTGAAAGCCGAGCAGAGTGCCGGAGCCGAGGAGCTCGCGGAAGAATCCAACGATGACGAGTATTATCGCATAGCCCAGACCGTTGCCCACGCCGTCGAGAAATGCGGGCCAGGGCTTGTTGCCCATGGCGAAGGCTTCGAGACGGCCCATGAGTATACAGTTGGTTATGATGAGTCCGATAAACACCGACAACTGCTTGGAGGCGTCGTAGGCATAGGCTTTGAGCACCTGGTCGACGATTACCACCAGACCGGCCACCACCACAAGCTGCACGATGATGCGGATATTGGTGGGGATGGTGTTGCGTATGAGCGATATTATCACGTTGGCAAAGGCCAGCACGGCTATAACCGAGATGCCCATCACGATGGCGGGCTCGAGTTTGGCGGTGACGGCAAGTACCGAGCAGATGCCGAGCACCTGCACTACGACGGGATTGTTCTTCGAGAGGGGATTGAAGAGCACGTCGGTATTCTTGATTTTTTCAGCCATAAGTTATGGATTTGAATCGTGTCAGTTTTAGAGATCGGTGGTCTCGGAAAGAGATTGTAGAAACTTGCGGTAGGGCACCAGACAGTTGTCGAGCATCGAGCCGACCCCTTTGGAGGTGATGGTGCCGCCCGAGATGCCGTCCACATAATCCTCGCCGTCGAGAGGCTGTTGGCCGGCCTTTACTACGGCTATGGGGCGGAAGCGTCCGTCCTTGATTACGTTTTTGCCCTTGAACTGGTCGCTGAAAGCCGGTTTCTCGATTTCGGCTCCGAGTCCGGGAGTCTCGCCCTGAT
Organism: Duncaniella muricolitica; assembly: GCF_910574735.1. NCBI lineage: Bacteria > Pseudomonadati > Bacteroidota > Bacteroidia > Bacteroidales > Muribaculaceae > Duncaniella > Duncaniella muricolitica. Next base: position 14,322 of record NZ_CAJTCF010000011.1, read on the forward strand.
GAGCGAAGTAGGCACCGTAGATAGTAGAGCCGTTGGCGTCAAAAGCCACATATCCCCAGATTGGGCCCCAGAGGCCGGCACCGTAGACGGGGAGTATGTATTTTTTTGCGCCGTCGGCTGTGGTGCATACATAGACGGGGAGCTCGCGGCGGTCGGCCGGTAGTTTGCTCTGGTTGGCTACATTGACGTCAAACGCCTTCACGCCGTCGATGCGCTGTCCGGCGGCATCGACCACATACTGGTCGGTGATGTAGGTGTTGAAGTCGCTCACCGTCTGTCCGTCGGCCGGAGTGATGAGGGCGGCGGCAAGTATCTGATTCATCTTGTCGGCATCGATATTCTCCTGCTGACGGTCCTTGAGCGAGAGCGATGTCGCTGCCAGAGCCGTGCCTACGAGCACTACGAGCACGATGATGTAGATGATAGTGTATGTATTGCTTTGCTTATTCATATTCGTTGAAAGTAATGCACATTAAATTAGGCTCTGGTCTTGAGACGGCGCATGCGGCGCGATACGTTGGTCTGAACCACACAATAGTCGATGAGCGGTGCGAGGGCGTTGGCCAAAAGCACGGCGAGCATGGCTCCCTCGGGATAACCGTTGTTGTAGGTGCGGATGAGTACTGCGACTATGCCTACTAGCAGACCGTAGATGTATTTGCCTGTGCCGGTGCGTGCGGCTGTCACCGGGTCGGTGGCCATGAAGACTGCCGCGAAGGCAAAACCTCCGTAGAGCAACTGGTCGACCGGCGAGAGGAACGAGGCCGGATAGGTCGGTGTCTGAAACAGGTTGGCTATCCATCCCATCAGCAGTCCGCCGATGATTACGCTGAGCATGATGCGCCACGAGGCTATGCCTGTGAAGAGGAGCAGGGCCGCTCCGATGAGTATACACAGTGTGGATGTCTCGCCAAAGGAGCCGGGGATGAGTCCTATGAAGGCGTCCCATGCCGAGATGACGTCGCCGCGCAGATTGAGCAGCTCGAGTTTGTCGCCGGCAAAGGATGCTATCTGGCCGAGGGGGGTGGCTCCGGTGAATCCGTCGGGCAGGTCGTGGCCGAGACCGAGGATGGAACCGGTGCTTACAAACACTTTGTCGCCGCTCATCTGGGCCGGGTAGGCAAAGAAGAGGAAGGCGCGTGTGACGAGTGCGACGTTAAACACGTTGTAGCCTGTACCTCCAAACACTTCCTTGACAAATATCACCGAGAAGGCGGTGGCTACGGAGAGCATCCACAGCGGGGTCTCGACGGGACAGATGAGGGGGATGAGGATGCCCGTGACGAGAAATCCCTCCTGTATCTCCTCGTGGCGACACTGGGCTACGGCAAACTCTATGCCGAGACCTACTACATAGGCTACGAGGATGCGGGGCAGAACGGCCAGAAATCCATAGGCCATGAGCTCCCAGAAGGGAAATTCGGTGGCTCCGGCGGCGAGCCAGTTCTGATAGCCGGTGTTGTACATGCCGAAGAGCAGACACGGCATCAGGGCGAGCACCACGATAATCATTATGCGCTTGGAGTCGAGACTGTCATGCACATTGACCGCTCCGGCGCGCGATGTGGTGTTGGGGGTATAGAGAAAAGTCTCGAAGCCGTCAAAGACGCTTTGCAGGCTTTGCAGCTTGCCCCCGGGCTCAAAGTTGGGCTTTATGCGGTTAAGATAATTTCTTAAAACTTTCATTTTAGACTGGTGGTTGATGTGGGGTTATAGAGCTATACTTCGCTGCGCATGTAGTCGAGACCTTCACGCACTATGCGCTGGAGCTCGAGCTTCGACGGGTCGGCATATTCGGCAAGGGCGAAGTCCTCGGGGGCCACTTCATAGATGCCGAGAGCCTCCATGCGGTCGATGTCGCGGGCAAGGATGGCTTTGATAAGATATTCGGGCACGATGTCCATGGGCACATAGTCGTCATAGATGCCCGACATGATCATGGCTCGGCGTCCGCCCTGGAGGCGTGCGTCGGGATTGAAGCGTCGGCCAAGGAAACGTCCGAGAAACGAGCGGCTCTCGCTCATCTTGGAGGGGCTAAGCGAGGCCCAGCCCATAAACTCGTCGGCATCGTCGCCCTCGGGGATTACCGTCACCTGACGGTAGGGGTAACGCAGATAACCGTCCGGGCCTTCGGGGGTGCCGGTGAGCACGTTGCCCGAGATGATGCGGTGATTGCGTCCGTCGGCTTTGACATTGCCTTTGAGCAGACTCTCGAGCGGTGCGCCCGGCAGTGTGCTCACCACACGGGGATTTTGTACCTCGCTGCCTGTCACGGCTACTTTCACGCTATAGTCCACCCGGCCCTCGCTCATGAGTTGGCCAATCCGGGCAAGGGTCACGATGTCGAGCGTCCACACGGTCTCGCCCTTATTGACAGGGGCGATGTTGGCTATCTGCACACCGGTGTTGCCGGCGGGGTGGAGCATTGGCAGCTCGACTATCTCGGCACCCTTGATGTCGGGCATCCCGCTCCCCTTGGCTACACATATATATATATTACCCTTGGTGAGCGAGCCGAGAGCCTCGACTCCGGCGGTGATGTAAGCCTCCATTCCGCTGACCATCTGCTCGAGATTAAGGGCAAGCGGAGCGGTGTCCATGGCGGTGACGAAGATGTCGCGCGGAGTGTCGGACGGCTGCGGTATGATGTCGTAGGGGCGGCGACGCATCATGGCCCAGAGTCCCGAGGCCTTGAGTGCGGAGCGCACTGACTCTTCCGAACGGTCGGCGACCGGAACGGGGTGGGGGACAGCAGCTTGGGGTGAGGTTTTGATGACTACACGTTCAATCTTGCGGCGTGGCCCTCTGACAATGCTTTCGACAATGCCGGCCACCGGAGTGACGAGACATATGGCAGTGTCATTCTTGTCGTGCATAAGGGGGCTGCCGAGGCTCACCTCGTCGCCCTCCTTGACATCGAGCTTGGGGAGGAAACCGGGGAAATCGTCAGGGACTATGGCTATCCTGTCGGGCATGATTGTCTCGGCGACAGCCGTGTCGCCGAGCGAGCCCTCAAGACGCATGTTGAGTCCTTTCTTGAGGTTGATTGTCCTTCTCATTTATTTAAATAATAAAAAAATTTTGTACCGTCAGATGTTGTCAGATGTCAGCTCATCCTATAATATTGCCGGCTTAGGGCATATAGCTGTGAATTTACCAAACAAGACATGGACGAACTTTACTTAATCTTTACCTTAGAAGTGGCAAAGGTAATAAATTAATTTTAAATATTTTTTCATTTCTTAAGTGAAAAACGCGAAAAATGAGTCAAAATGATACATCCTTGCCTTTTACTGGTAAAAATAAATGCTACGTGCCTAAAAAAACGGATAAAACGTTTGCATACACGGAAATTTCATTTTAAATTTGCATATCGTTTCTCTGCTACGCCCGATTGCGAGCATGCAGCGACAGTGTAATCAATTTTTTAAACTATCAATATCTAATCCTTAAATTGACTGCCACCCACACCGCACACATGGCCCCCATTACGTCCGAGTCAACAATCGCGGCCGCGCCACCAACCACATCCCGGCCGTGGCTTTGTCGTATTGCTCGATAGCGTCAGCAGTGTGGAAAGGCAATGTCCAAGACGAAATCATCAAAACTAATAACATCAAACTAATAAACCAAAACAAAAACAGTTAAAACAAATTATGGAAGCTCAAAAGCCCACCGTAGCCAAGCAGGCTGCAAAAAAAGAAGGCAGCAATGTTGCCGGTATCAAGAATGCATTCCTGGTTATCCTCGCATGCTTCGTAGTAGCAGTACTCCTTTTCATGTTCTGGTTCGGCCACGAGTCGCACTTTGAGGAAGGCCACCCCATCGACCTCTGGGGCACCATCTACAAGGGCGGATTTATCGTACCTATCCTCCAGACCCTCTTCCTTACCGTAATCGTTCTCTCTGTAGAGCGTTGGATCGCCCTCTCTTCAGCTAAGGGCAAAGGCTCAATCGAGAAGTTTGTAGCCGGTGTAAAGAAGGCTCTCGCTGCCAATGACATCCAGGCCGCCAAGAATCTCTGCAAGAATCAGAAGGGGTCAGTAGCCGCTATCGTAGCCGCAGCTCTCAATTCATATGAGGAAATGGACAAGAACACTGTTCTCACCAAAGAGCAGAAGATCACCAACCTCCAGAAGACTGTAGAGGAAGCCACCGCACTTGAGATGCCCGCTCTTCAGCAGAATCTCCCCATCGTAGCTACCCTCACAACTCTCGGTACTCTCGTTGGTCTTCTCGGTACTGTAATCGGTATGATCAAATCGTTCCAGGCTCTCGCCGCTTCAGGTGCACCTGACTCGACTGAGCTCTCTACCGGTATCTCTGAGGCCCTTATCAACACCGCCTTCGGTATCGCAACCGGTGCATTCGCTGTAATCTCTTACAACTTCTACACAAACAAGATTGACAACCTGACCTACGCTATTGACGAGATCGGCTTCTCAATCGTGCAGACATTTGCCGCTACACACTAATTCCACATTACATTATCAAGAAGATAATTCTTAAATAACACCAAAAACACTCTTCAACCGATAACGTAATATGGGAAAAGTAAAAATTAAGAGAAAAAGCACCCTCATCGACATGACCGCGATGAGCGACGTGACTGTGCTCTTGCTTACTTTCTTCATGTTGACATCGACCTTCCTTCAGAAAGAACCCGTCACCGTACTGACGCCTTCTTCTGTGTCGGAGCAGAAAGTGCCGACCGCCAACCTGGCGTCGATACTCGTGAGCCCCGAAGGAAAAGTCTTCATCTCCATTGCCGGTGACGCTGATGCCGAAACCAAAGACACATGGGGAACCGAGGCTCTTCGCAAGACCATCCTCGATGAAGCAGTAACGCTCTATAACAAGCAGAATCCCTCAAAGGCTATTCAGCTTACAGCACAGGATCGTGAGGCTTTCTCCAAAATCAATATGTTTGGAGTACCTTTCCAAGTCCTTCACCAGTTCCTCGCCATGTCTCAGGCCGATCAGGACAAGTATATCGCTGACCTGACCCAGAAAGGCGTGGGTATACCCATCGCTGAAAACAAGGACATGGAGCACCTTAACGAGTTCCAAATCTGGATGCGCGCCATCTATAACTCGGGCAATGACAACCTTCAGAAAGCAATGAAGAAGGGCGAAGGTATCGCCGTAAAGGCCGACAAGGACACCCCCTATGACGTAGTTCATGATGTCCTTGACAACCTTCAGTCGCTCAAGATGAACCGCTTCAGCATCATGACCGCATTAAAAACTGAGCAAGAATAATCACACCATGGCACAAATCGAACAATCAGACAAGGGCGGCAAAAAGAAAAAAGGCGCCCAGAAGAAAATGTCGATCCATGTGGACTTCACCCCCATGGTGGACATGAACATGCTTCTGATTACATTCTTCATGCTTTGTACCACTATGATTAAGTCTCAGACACTCACCATTTCGCTCCCCTCGAACGAAAAGGTGGAACAGCAGGAGATGAACAAAGCTAAAGAATCTGAAGCAATCACGCTCATCCTTACGACCGACCGCAATGACAATGGCGAAGTCAAGAAAGACGACGCCGGACGTCCCATGAACACCGTATATTTCTATGAAGGTATGCCCGAGATCGCCGACACCGACGGTGACGGCCTCATCGACAACAACAAGCTCAAAGCCGAGCAGTTCATAGGCAACGACGGTAAAATCCAGCAGGGTATCCGTAAAATCCTTCATGACCGCAACAAACTTGTTCTTGACAAGATCGAGGTAGAGAAGGCGCGCTGGCGCAATAAGGAATTTGCCCCCGGCAATTCCGCTGCCAACGACTCTATCTACCAGGCCCACGCCCGTCAGATCCGTAACGACTCGACGCTCACCCGCCCTGTGGTCATTATCAAGGCCGCTCCCGAAGCTTCCTGGGAAAGCCTGATTTCAGCTCTTGACGAGATGCAGATCAATCAGATATCTCGCTATCAGATTGACAACATCAACAAGACTGACTCAGTGCTGATTCTTGACTACCTCAAGAAGAATCCTAAGAACTAATCCGTTGATGACAGATATATATTAACCCGAAAAATCTCTTACGAAATATGGCAAAAGATGTAGATCTTTCATCATCAGAATGGATTGACCTTATATTTGAAGGAAAAAATAAAGAATTTGGAGCGTATACTCTCCGTAAGGCCTCAGCCAAGCGTCACAACCGCGCTATGCTCGTTATCCTTATCGTACTTCTTGTAGTGGCCCTTTTGGGTCTCCTCGCCAACACTGTGATGCAGAAGGCTGAGGACCGTCCCGATGACCAGATCGAGCAGGCTCTCATTGACTACTCGACCGAAGAGCAGGAAGAACCCGAACCCGAGGATGAACCCGAACAGCAGCGCGTTGAGGAGCAGCAGCCCGAGGCTCTCCCCGAAGAAATCCTCAACACTGTAAAGGCTACCGAGCTTGCGATCGTCCGTGACGAAGAAGTCCAGGATGAAATCAAGAGCCAGGATGAGCTTAAGGACACCGAGACTGCCGTAGGTACAACTGACTTTGACAAGGGTACCGACGACCTTAATGTGGTCCGTGAGCACAAGGAGGAAATCATTGTGGAAGAGAAGTCGCCCGAACCTGTAGATGACAACCGCGTATTTGACGTCGTAGAGCAGAAGCCCCAGTTCCCCGGTGGTGAGGCTGCACTTCTCAAATATGTTTCGGAGCACATACGCTATCCGGCCATGGCTCAGGAAAACAATATCCAGGGTCGTGTGGTTGTACAGTTCGTCGTAACCAAGACAGGTGCTGTAGGCGAAGTGAAAGTTGTCCGCGGTAAGGACCCTGACCTCGACAAAGAGGCTGTCCGCGTGGTTAAGTCACTTCCCAAGTTTGTCCCCGGTAAGATGAACGGTCACGCAGTGAACGTGTGGTACACACTCCCCATCCAGTTCAAGCTCCAGGGCATCTAATCCCTGACATATACTAAAACCTTTCCGGGCCGATGGCATCAAGCCACCGGGCCGGAATGTTTTTACTGATATGTCAGATGGCGGGACGGTTGTAGGATGGGGTGACATTTGTCATGAAACGCCCGCTTAATACGATCTGAAAATACGACACCCGCTATCGTCGGTAGGCTTTGCGCCGGGACGGTAGCGGGTGTCGTGATTTTGGCTTGTATAGAGCGTGTAGGCAGTGGCCTTATGCTCCGGCTTCTACATCAGGAGCGATGAGTTTATAGCCCTTGCCGTGGATGTTGATGATTTCGATGGACGGGTCATCCTTGAGATGCTTGCGCAGCTTGGTGATGTAGACGTCCATGGAGCGGGCGTTGAAGTAATTGTCGTCAATCCAGATGGTCTTGAGGGCGAAGTTGCGCTCGAGTATCTCGTTGACGTGTGCGCAGAGCAGGCTGAGCAGTTCCGACTCCTTGGTAGTGAGCTTGGTCACCTTGTCGTCGATAAGAAGTACTTGCTTCTGAGTGTCGAAGGTAAACTTGCCTATCTTATACATTGTAATCTCCTTGCCCTTCTTGCCCTTGACACGGCGCAGGATGGCCTCGATGCGAAACACGAGTTCCTCCATTGAGAAAGGTTTGGTGATATAGTCGTCCGCACCGATTTTGAAGCCCTCGAGGATGTCTTCTTTGAGTGACTTGGCGGTGAGGAAGATGATGGGTACTTCAGAGTTGACTGTACGTATCTCCTGTGCCAGCGCAAATCCGTCCTTCTTGGGCATCATTACGTCAAGCACGCACAGATCGTATTTGCCCTTGAGGAAAGCTTTATATCCGCTTTCTCCATCGGGAAAAAGGTCGGCGTTAAGACCTTTGGCCTGGAGGTATTCCCTAAGCAGCATGCCGAGGTTTTCGTCATCCTCGCAGAGCAATATGCGCAAACGATCTTCCATAATTTCTTAATTTTGAGTTATTGGTAGAGTTATTATAAATTTTGTTCCTACATTGATTTCACTTTCGACGTTGATTTCGCCGCCCAGCTCGCCAACCATCTTTTTGACATAGGCCAGACCAAGGCCGAAGCCTTTGACATCATGGCGGTTGCCGGTCGACACGCGATAGAATTTCTCGAATATCTTTTTGAGGTCTTCGCGACGCATGCCTATGCCGTTGTCGCTCACGGTGACCTGAAATTTTTCCTCGCCGTGCATCTTTACGTTGCGTGTGCTCACTGTGAGCTGCAGCGGGGTGTCCTCGCGACGATATTTCACGGCGTTGTCGAGAAGATTGAATATTACGTTGGTAAAGTGCATCTCGTCGACATTGACGGTCGACTCCTGTGCGTTGAGCACCGTGTCGATGCGTCCGCCATATTTCTCGGCCTTGAGTTTGAAGGTCGAGGTGATGCCGGCTATCACCTGGTTGGCGTCGAGATTCTGGAGACGGAGGGTGGCTTTCTGGCGGTCAAACATTGACATCTGGAGCACTTTTTCTACCTGGAAGCGCAGGCGTTTGGTCTCGTCATTGATGACTGTCGAGATGTGTCCGAGCATGTTGGGTGACTTGAGCACGGCATTGTCGTTGAGCATCTGTGCGGCCAGCGATATAGTCGAGATGGGGGTCTTGAACTCGTGGGTCATGTTGTTGATAAAGTCGTTTTTCATCTCGGTGAGTTTCTTCTGGCGGAATGCGAGAATGATGGTGCAGAGGAATGTCACGAGCAGGATGAATGTGAAGATAAACGACGGTATCATGAACCGTATGGAGTCGAAGATGTAATCGCTCTTGGTCGGGAAATAGACCTTGAGGTAATACATCTTGTTTTTGGGGTCGTTGGGGAAGAGCGTCTGGACAAACATGCCTGAGTCATCCTTGACCGAAGGGCGGAATCCAGCCGACTTATACACGTAGGCTCCCACACGGTTTACGACGGCAAATTCAAACGGTATCGTGAGCCCGTTGTTGTCAAGCTCCGAGCGCAGATAGCGGGCCACTTCGGCCGAGTCGGCGCGTTCGGTTATGGGGCGGTCGCTTGACTCGTTGATGATGGAGAGGATGACTTCGTCAAGCAATCCTTTCTGGTAGAGATATTTGCCGCGGAGCATCTCGCGCATCGAGGGTGACACGGCTCTGCGGTCGACGTGCATCTTGAGCGAGAGGTCATAGTTGATGCCTTCGGAGGTAGTGAATTTGTTGTTTATGCCTACCGATCCGTCGGAGTTGACTCTCGGATAGAGGTCGGTCTCAAGCGACGCGATGTCTTCTTCGAGATAATATTTGGCCTCGTCCTGCTCCAGACGTGTGCTTACGGCATAGAGCGACCGCTTCACCCCTTCGGCGAACTGGTCGTCACGCATCTTCTTCATGTTGTTCATGTACATTATCTGCACATAGAGCAATCCCATGAAGGTGAGAGCCATAATTATTGTCAGAAACCAGATTGTAGACTTTTTCATATCTTGTTGTGAGGCGTACATCCCTCTCGTTGACACCGACGTGTGTTGTCCAAGAGGCGATTTGTTTATAGTGTTAACAACCGGGAAGTGTAATTGTTGTAAAAAATTAACAAAATGTTTAAATTTGATTTTAACATTTCACGTCAAAATTAACAAATTAATGTGAAATTTGCAAGACTTCATCAACCGTTATTTTGCCATGAGCGGGTGTAAAGTGCTTTTATTTATGTTTTTTGTGGTTGATTAAGTTTTTTTATGTAATTTTGCACCTCCAAAATATAATCAGTAGAAAAGATTGCATCATCCGGCCCTGAAGCTGCATCGCCGGAACTAAAAAAACTGTAAAGATGAATTTAACAGGTCCGTTGGACTTCAGGCCGAAATTGATTTCCGCCTTGAGTCACTATTCGTTTGAGAAATTCAAGACCGACCTTGTGGCCGGTATCGTAGTGGGCATCGTGGCATTGCCGCTCGCCATCGCCTTTGGCATCGCAAGCGGTGTCAATCCCACGGTAGGTCTCATCACCGCCATAATCGGCGGTTTCATCGTGTCGGCAGCCGGCGGATGCTCGGTGCAGATAGGTGGTCCGACAGGTGCGTTCATTGTGATTGTCTACAATATTATAGCCAACTTCGGTCTCGAAGGGCTTGCTGTGGCCACCTTTATGGCCGGACTCATACTTGTGGCCCTCGGAGTATTCCGTCTGGGCACAGTCATCAAGTTTATCCCTTATCCCATCGTTGTAGGTTTCACCGCAGGTATCGCCCTCACTATATTCTCGACCCAGATCAATGACTTCCTGGGTCTCGGACTCAAGCAGGTGCCGAGCGAGTTTCTGCCCAAGTGGGGTGTATATCTGACCAACCTCGGCTCCATCGACCTCACGACTCTGATAGTCGGCCTCGTGTCGCTGCTCATCATCATTGTGACCCCCATGGTGTCGCGCCGTCTGCCCGGCGCGCTGCTTGCCATCATCATTGTGACGGCTGTGGTGTCGCTGCTCCCGGGCGTGCATGTCGAGACCATCGGTGACCGTTTCGGTGAACTTGCCACCGACATCCCCCAGCCCCACGGCTTTGTGCTCAACATGGCTACAATCAACCGTCTGCTCCCATCGGCCTTCACTATAGCCATCCTCGGAGCTATTGAGAGTCTTCTCTCGGCCACGGTGGCCGACGGTGTGACGGGCTCCAAGACCAACTCCAACACCGAGCTTATCGGTCAGGGTATGGCCAACATCGTGGTGCCCTTCTTCGGCGGTATCCCCGTCACAGGAGCCATCGCCCGTACCATGACCAATATCACCAATGGTGGCCGCACTCCTGTGGCCGGTATCGTTCACGCCGTGGTGTTGTTCCTTATATTCCTCTTCATGATGCCGCTCATCAATCTTGTGCCCATGTCGTGTCTGGCCGCCGTACTTATTGTCGTGGCCTACAACATGAGCGGATGGCGCACAATCCGTGCACTGCTTCACAATCCCAAGAGCGACATTTCGGTGTTGGCGGTGACATTCCTGCTCACTGTGATATTTGACCTCACCATCGCCATCGAGATGGGTCTGCTGCTCGCAGTCATCCTCTTCCTGCGCCGTGTGATGGAAAATACGGAAATCAAGGTGTATTCCGAGCAGCTCGACATAGCCGAGGGTTCGGAGTCGACCGTTCATGAGGTGCTCAACGTCAATCCCGGAGTTGAAATCTATGAGATAGACGGCCCGTTCTTCTTCGGAGTCGCCACCAAATTTGACGAGATGATGCGCACGACCCTCGGCCGTAAGCCCAAAGTGCGTATCATACGCATGCGCAGAGTGCCATTTATCGACTCGACCGGCATACACAATCTCGAGATACTCATCAAGTCGTCGCATGAGGAGGGCATACATGTAGTGCTCTCGGGCGTTCAGGACAATGTGCGTCACTCACTGGTCAACGCCGGTATCGACAAGCTCCTTGGTCCCGACCATATATGTGACCACATAACCAAAGCCGTGGTCATGGCCAACAATCTTGCTCCCGTGGACGGCTCACGCGCCACTCTGGCTTAAACCACACTCTTAAAACCGAAAAATAGCAATGTGGGTACTTCTCGCTACAGTCTCGGCCCTGTGTCTTGGCTTCTATGACGTGATGAAGAAGTTGTCGGTAAGCGGCAACAATGTGCTCGGAGTGCTGTTTCTCAACACCCTGTTTGGCGCGCTGTTCATGCTGCCCGTGATTATCGTCGGGCTTATGCACGGCAATTACGGGCTTGGCGGCACGCTTGCCGGTCACGGCTTCATTCTCGTCAAGTCGGGCATAGTGCTCGCCTCATGGCTGCTCGGCTATGCGAGCATCAAGCATCTGCCCCTGACCATCGCCGGGCCGGTCAATGCTTCGCGTCCGGTGCTAGTGCTTGTGGGCGCGCTGCTCATATTCGGCGAGCGTCTCAACCTCTGGCAGTGGGCCGGTGTGCTCATCGGCTTCTGGTCGCTGTTCTTCATCAGCCGTGTCGGAGGGCGCGAAGGATTTTCGCTCAAAAGCAGCCGCTGGGTGTGGATGGCCATCGGAGCCACCGCGCTCGGAGCTGTCAGCGCACTCTATGACAAGTATCTGCTCACACGCTTCGAGCCGCTCGAGGTCCAGGCCTGGTATTCGCTCTATCAGCTCGTGATAGTGGGCGTGACGCTGGGCGTAATCATGAAGGTCACCCGTGTCACCACCCCGTTGCGCTGGCGGTGGACCATTCCGCTCATATCGGTGTTTCTGACCGTGGCCGACATCGCCTACTTCTATTCGCTGTCGCTCGATGGGTCGATGATTGCAGTCGTGTCAATGATAAGGCGCGGCAGTGTGATAGTGTCGTTTTTCTATGGTGTGATAGCACTGCACGAGAAAAATATCCGGCTCAAGCTCATTGACCTGACCATGCTGCTCATAGGTCTGACTTTCCTCGTGATAGGAAGCTTGTGAAAAAGCTGATGAAAAGGCCTGTGAAAAGGCCTGTGAAAAGGCGTATAAAAAAGTTTCTTAAAACTTGAATATCATTCTTCATTTAGTGATTAAAAATCGCTAACTTTGCACTCTGAAAAAAATCCAATAGCTACCCTCATGTCAGATAATAAACGTATCAAGACCGCGCTCGTATCCGTATTTTATAAGGACGGGCTTGAAGAAATCCTTTCGCTCCTCCACCAGAACGGTGTGACATTCCTTTCGACCGGCGGCACCCGCACCTTCATCGAAGGCCTCGGCTACCCCTGTCAGGCAGTGGAAGACCTCACCGGCTATCCCTCCATTCTCGGAGGCCGTGTGAAGACACTTCACCCCAAAGTGTTCGGAGGCATCCTTAACCGTCGCGACAATGAGGGTGACCGCGCTCAGATAGCACAGTATGAAATCCCCGAGATTGACCTGGTGATTGTAGACCTCTATCCCTTCAGCGCGACAGTGGCTTCAGGCGCACCCGAAGCCGATATCATCGAGAAGATCGACATAGGCGGCATCTCGCTCATACGCGGAGCTGCCAAGAATTATAAAGATGTGGTCATCGTGGCTTCCAAGGCCCAGTATGCTCCCTTGGCCGAGATGCTCAAGCGCAACGGCGCGGAGTCATCGCTCGAGGAGCGTCGCTGGTTTGCCGGACAGGCTTTTGCCGTGTCGTCAGGCTATGACACCGACATCTTCAACTATTTCGCATCGACCCCCGTCGAAAGCCCCATCGCTCCTGTTGAGGAGCTCCGCATAGCTTTTGACGATTCCAAGGCGATGCGCTATGGCGAGAATCCCCACCAGAAGGGCACCTTCTACGGCGATTTCGACGCCATGTTCGAGCAGCTTCACGGCAAGGAGATTTCCTACAACAACCTCCTCGACATCGATGCGGCTGTCAGCCTCATCTCGGAGTTTACCGATCCGACCTTCGCAGTGCTCAAGCACAACAACGCTTGCGGTCTGGCCACACGCTCCACGATAGCCGAAGCCTGGAAGGACGCACTTGCCGGCGACCCCGTCAGCGCGTTTGGCGGAGTGCTCATCACCAACGGCACAGTCGAGGCCGATGCAGCCGAGGAAATCAACAAGATATTCTTTGAGGTAATCATCGCCCCCGCCTACACTCCCGAGGCTCTCGAGATACTCAAGCAGAAAAAGAACCGCATTATTCTCGTTCAGAAGTCACCCCTCGCCACCACCCGCCAGTTCCGCTCATGCCTCAACGGCGCGCTTGTGCAGGACCGCGACCTCAAGATTGAGACACCCGAAGAGCTCAAGCAGGTGACAGCCAAGGCCGTCAGCCCCGCTCAGGTGGCCGACCTCCTGTTTGCCAACAAGATTGTCAAGAACTCCAAGAGCAACGCCATTGTTCTTGCCAAGGACGGAATGCTTCTTGCCAGCGGCGTAGGCCAGACCTCACGTGTCGACGCGCTCAAGCAGGCTATCGAGAAAGCACGCTCGTTTGGCCACGACCTCAACGGTGCAGTCATGGCTTCCGACGCCTTCTTCCCCTTCCCCGACTGTGTGGAGATAGCAGGCGAGGCCGGTATCACAGCAGTGATACACCCCGGAGGTTCCATCCGTGACGCCGAGAGCGTAGCTTACTGCGACGCCCACGACATGGCCATGGTCACTACCGGATATCGCCACTTCAAGCACTAATCCTCCTCCTAAAAACACATTAATATATTAAATGGGACTTTTTTCATTCACCAAAGAGATAGCTATTGACCTTGGTACCGCCAATACTATCATCATACACAACGACAAGATCGTCATCGACGAGCCTTCGATCGTAGCCTTGGAGAAGCGCACCGGCAAGCTCATCGCCGTCGGTCGCGAGGCCAAGCTCATGCAGGGCAAGGAAAACGACGGCATCGAGACCATCCGCCCGCTCCGCAAGGGTGTGATAGCCAACTTCAATGCCGCCGAGATGATGATACGCGGCCTTATCAAGAAGGCCAGCTCGAAGAGCAACTGGTTCTCCCCCTCCATGAAGATGGTGGTGGGTATCCCCTCGGGCTCTACCGAGGTCGAGATACGTGCCGTGCGCGACTCGTCGGAGCATGCCGGCGGACGTGACGTCTACATGATATACGAGCCGATGGCAGCAGCCCTCGGTATCGGCATCGACGTGCTCGCCCCGCAGGGCAACATGATTGTCGACATAGGCGGCGGCACCACTGAGATTGCCGTAATCTCGCTGGGTGGCATCGTGTCAAACAAGAGCATCCAGGTGGCCGGCGACGACCTTACCGACGACATCATGGAACACATGAGCCGCGTGCACAATGTCAAGGTGGGCGAGCGCACAGCCGAGCAGATCAAAATCAATGTCGGTTCGGCCCTCACCGAGCTTGAAAACCCGCCCGAGGACTTCATCGTACACGGTCCCAACAAGATGACCGCACTCCCCATGGAGGTGCCCGTGAGCTACCAGGAAATCTCTCACTGTATCGAGAAGTCAATCTCGCGTATCGAGGCAGCCGTGCTTCAGGCCCTTGACGAGACTCCCCCGGAACTCTACTCCGACATCGTGATGAACGGCATCTTTCTTGCCGGCGGCGGTGCCATGCTCCGCGGTCTCGACAAGCGTCTCACCGACAAGATAGGCATCCAGTTCCATATCGCCGAGGATCCACTCCTCGCGGTGGCCAAGGGTACCGGTGTGGCTCTCAAAAACATCGAGACATTCTCATTCCTCATCCGATAACATATCAGCACTACGCGCCTGAGGCATGAGCCTCGGACAGAGCGTGTGTCAAAATGTCAGTTTGCAGAATGGGGCTCCGTGATGACCCCGTCCACGGATGCAATTATGCAAGCCTCCTGCAAGCTGACATTTTTGACGCATTGTGTCTCAGAGAGGCAAGCGGCGTCGGGAGTGTGGTGTGACACACATACAATAAAGACAGACAAGTGAGCGAACTGCTGAAATTTTTTGTGCGATACAGTTCGTGGTTTCTGTTCGTCATATATCTGATAGCCGGAAGTGTGCTGCTCTTTTCGGGCAATCCGTTTCAGCATCATGTGTATCTGACGTCGGCCAACGAAGTGTCATCGGGGCTTTACAAGGCATCCAACAGTGTCACATCCTATTTTTCTCTCAAGGAGATAAACGAGGATCTGCAACGTCGTAACTCTGACCTTGAGATTGAGGTGTATCGTCTCAACAAGGTCATAGACGATTACAGCAGCCGGCTCTATGCCGACACCATGAGTGTCGACTCGGCCCTGTCGCGCTATCATTTCATCATAGCCCACGTAATCAACAACTCCATCAATCATGCCCACAATTATATCACCATCGAGAAAGGACGTCTCGACGGAGTGGAGCCTGAGATGGGTGTCATGGATCAGAACGGCATCGTGGGCATAGTGAATGTGGTGGGCGACCACACGGCGCGACTCATATCGGTGCTTAATCCCTATCTGCGTCTTGCATGCAAGGTCAAGGGCCACAATCAGGTGGGTTCGCTCGTATGGGACGGCAAAGACCCTACCGAGGTCATACTCGAAGAGCTGCCCAAGCACTCCGAGTTCATGCCGGGCGATACCATCGTCACCAGCGGCTACTCCTCGGCCTTTCCCGAAGGTGTGCCGGTCGGCACCGTAGTGTCGAGTTCGCGCGATATGGAGGATAATTTCTATACGTTGCGCGTCAAACTGTTTACCGATTTTTCAACCCTCTCGACCGTGCGTGTCATCCGCGACAACATGCGCGACGAGCTTGCCACTGTCGAGAAGGAACTCGAAGTCAAGAATGTCAACTAACGTCACACGATGAGCAAGACCACGCTGCAATTCATATTACTCGGACTCATACTGGTGCTCGCACAGGTGATAGTGTTCAATCACATCTGCCTGTTCAATGTGGCGGTGCCCATGGTATTTATCTATCTTATCATACGCCTGCCCATCACGCTGTCGCTCAACTGGACACTCACCGTCGGATTTTTTCTCGGTCTGGTGGTCGACGTGTTTTCCGACACCTACGGCATGAACGCCATCGCCTGTACGGTGCTCGCCATGCTCAAGCGTCCGGTGCTGAGACTCTATGTGCCTCGCGAGGAGGACCTGACACGTCCCGAGCCGTCGATGCTCTCGCTCGGCACCGCCGTCTTCATGAAATATCTTCTGACGATGACGCTCATCTACTGTACGCTGATATTTCTTATCGAAGCCTTTACCTTTTTCAATCCTCTCCAGCTCGTGTTGCGCATCATATTCAGCACATTGCTGTCAATGTTTCTGATGCTCGGCATCGACTCGATAATGACTCCAAGAAGTGAGAAAAGACTATAACCTGGCCAAACGGCAATATGTCATAGGCGGATTCATAGTTATAATTGCTATAATATATGTGATACGCCTCTTCAACCTCCAGGTGATGGAGGACAAATACAAGGACTCGGCCGACTCCAACGCTTTTCTGCGCAAGGCCGTCTATCCGTCGCGTGGCATAATATATGACCGTGACGGACGTCTTGTAGTATATAACCAGCCGGCTTATGACGTGATGATTATCCCGCGCGACATCAAGGATTTCGACACGCTCGACTTTTGCCGCGCCGTCAACATCACTCCCGAGGACCTCGTGAAGCGCATGGAGGATATGCGTGACAAGCGTCGCAATCCCGGATGGTCGCCTTATTCGCCTCAGAAACTCCTGTCGCATCTTTCGGCCGAGGAGTACGGGCGTCTGCAGGAGAAGCTCTATCGTTTCCCCGGATTCTATATCCAGAAGAAGATATTGCGCGAGTATAACTATAAATGCGCGTCAAATGTGCTCGGTAACATCCGAGAGGTGGGACCCTCCGATATGGAGAAGGATCCCTATTATGCCCGCGGCGACTATATGGGCGACGTGGGTGTCGAGAACACCTACGAGCGTTTTTTGCGTGGCGTCAAAGGCACCGAGGTGTTGATGCGCGACGCCCTCGGCCGCATACAGGGCCGATATGAGGAGGGCGCACTCGACCGTGAGGCCGTGGCCGGAAAGAATATCAAACTGAGTCTTAATATAGAGCTTCAGCAGTATGCCGAGTCGCTGATGGTCAACAAGAAAGGTGCCGTCGTGGCTATAGAGCCGTCTACTGGCGAAGTGTTGTGTCTGGTCACGGCTCCATCCTATGACCCCTCGCTGCTCGTGGGGCGTGAGCGTGGCAACAATTACAACAAGATGATGCGCGACCTCGACAAGCCGCTTCTCAACCGTGCCATCCAGGCCACATATCCTCCCGGCTCGACGTTCAAACCCACGCAGGGCCTGATATTTCTCCAGGAAGGCATCATCACACCTTCGACACCCTATCCGTGCTATCACGGCTTTGTGCTGGGTCGTCTGAAAGTGGGCTGCCACGGCCACGGCTCGCCGTTGCCGCTCAAGCCGGCGTTGCAGACGTCATGTAACGCCTATTTCTGTTGGGGTCTGAAAAACATGATTGACAAGAAGAGCAAGTATGGCACTGTGGCCAAGGCTTTTGACGTGTGGAAGCATCACATGATTTCGCAGGGCTACGGCTATAAGCTCGGCATCGACCTCCCGGGTGAGTATCGCGGATTTATCCCCAACGTGGAGTTTTACAACAAGCGTTACGGCGACGGTCACTGGAGCGCGACCACTGTCATATCCATCGCCATCGGTCAGGGCGAGATACTTGCCACTCCGTTGCAGATAGCCAATCTGTCGGCCACGATAGCCAACCGCGGCCATTACATAACGCCTCATGTCGTAAAGGAGATACAGGACACTGTGGTGCCGGCCGAGTTTCTCGAGCGGCATGACACGTCGATCGACCGCCGATGGTATGAGGAGATTGCCGAGGGCATGCGCATGGCTGTCACAGGCGGTACGTGTCGAGTGGCCAATCTTGCCGACATAGAGGTGTGCGGCAAGACGGGTACGGCCCAGAATCCTCACGGCCGCGACCACTCGGCTTTTATGGGGTTTGCTCCCTATCATGACCCCAAGATAGCGATAGCGGTCTATGTGGAAAATGCCGGTTTCGGTGCCACTTTCGGTGTGCCTATCGGCTCGCTCGTGATGGAGAAGTATCTGCGCGGTTATATTCCTCCCGAACGAAAACATCTGGAGGAGCGTATGCTGCAGAGCAATACCATACAGTATGCCGGCACCAAGAAACACTGATGTTCAATTAGTAATTAGTAATTGGCGGGATTTTACAAATTCATTTTTTATCATTCAACATACCTCAATACAGACAATGCAGGAGAAGGAGACAACAGCTTCGGTGTTCAAATATGTCGACTGGTTTACGGTGATACTCTATCTTATCCTTGTGACTCTCGGCATGGTGAGCATATATGCCGCCAGCTATGACTTTGACCACGCCAATATGTTGAGCTTCGCCGAGTTTTCGGGCAAGCAGTTCCGTTGGATAGGATTGTCGCTCGGTCTCGGTCTGGTGATACTGCTTATCGACGTGCGTGTGTATGAGAATTATGCTTATGTCATATATGCCGGACTGCTTGTGTTGCTGCTGATTACGATTTTCATAGCTCCCGACATCAAGGGCTCGCATTCATGGCTTGTGCTGGGCCCGATGAGTTTGCAGCCGGCCGAGTTTGGCAAGTTTGCCACCGCGCTGTGTCTTGCCAAACTGTTTTCGAGCTATAACTTCTCGCTCAATGCTTCACGCCAGAATTACATGAGGGTGCTCACGGTGATATTTCTGCCAGTGATATTGATTCTCGGTCAGAATGAGACCGGTTCGGCTCTGGTGTATATGTCGCTCTTTTTCGTGTTGTATCGCGAGGGCATGAGCGGACTGGTGTTGCTGGCCGCTCTGTGTGCGGTGGTGTTTTTTGTAGTGGCGGTGAAGTTTACCGATACATTGCTTCTCGGCATCCCTACGGGCCAGGCCGCTGTGTTTATGATGATAATGGTGCTGATTGTGGCCATGCTCGGCGGTTATTGTAAGGAGACCGAAGCGGCACGTAACGTGCTGCTGTGGTTTGTGGGCAGCGGCGCACTCTCGGCCGGACTGACCATTGCCGGACTCGAAGTGCCCGGACTCGTGTTTTTTCTCACGGTGATAGGTGTCGCGCTGGTCTATTGCATACTGCTCATGTTCAAGACCAAGGCTCGCAAACTCATGATTACTGTCAGTGCGGCCATCGTGTCGGTGGCGTTTCTCTTTTCGGTCAACTACACGTTTACTTCGGTGCTCAAGGAGCATCAGCAGATGCGTATCAAGGTCGCGCTCGGCATAGAGGATGACCTGCAGGGAGTCGGTTACAACGTCAACCAGTCCAAGATAGCCGTCGGCTCGGGCGGCATGTGGGGCAAAGGATTTCTCAACGGCACCCAGACCAAACTCAAATACGTGCCCGAGCAGCACACCGACTTCATTTTCTGCACCATAGGTGAGGAGGAGGGCTTTGTAGGCTCGTCGATGGTGTTGCTACTGTTTGTGATATTGATACTCAGAGTGCTCGCTATTGCCGAGCGTCAGCCCACGGTGTTTGGTCGCGTGTATGCCTACTGTGTGGCCAGCTATTTCATATTCCATATAGCCATCAATATAGGCATGGTGATAGGTCTGTGTCCGGTCATAGGTATTCCGTTGCCGTTTTTCAGCTATGGAGGTTCGTCGCTGTGGGGCTTCACGTTTCTGCTGTTCATATTGCTTCGCATTGACGCCTCGCGCAGAGAACGTTCGTTCTGATGAAAAACAGATGGTAAAAAGACATAAATTTATACTTTTTTGACGGACTTTTGGTTGTATGCAATATGATTTATGATTAAATTTGCCAAAACATCATAATCATCATGTCTATTACCGAAAAATCATTTAGCTCACCTAAAGGTACAATTACTCATTTTACAATAACCAATGCTTCGGGCGCGAGCGTTACACTCTCGACTCTCGGAGCAGGCATTGTATCAGTCATGGTTCCCGACAAATCGGGCGAGATGGCCAACGTGGCTCTCGGATATAAGGACGCGGCGTCGTGGATAGCCGACGGTCCGTGTATGGGCAAGGTGCCCGGACGCTTTGCCAACCGTATAGCGCGCGGGCATTTCACACTCGAAGGCAAGGAATACACTCTCGCCATAAACAACGGGCCCAACGCCCTTCACGGCGGCCCCGAAGGGTTCATGAATCAGATATGGGACGCACGCACCGTCGGTGACAATTCGGTGGTGATGGTCTATTGCGCCGAGGATGGCGAGGAAGGTTATCCGGGCAATCTCATTGTGACGGCCGAGTACACCTGGAGCGACGCCAACGAGCTGACACTGCGTCTCGGTGCCACGACCGACGCCCCGACTGTAATCAATCTCACCAATCATGCCTATTTCAACCTCGACGGCGAGAATGCCGGTTCGGTGCTCGACCATGAGCTCAGGCTCAATGCTTCGCGCTGGCTTCCGACCGACGAGACCCAGATACCGACCGGCGAGCTTGCTCCCGTGGCCGGCACACCGATGGACTTTACGGAGTTAAAGCCTATCGGCAAGGACATCAAGGCCGACTTTGAGGCTCTCCGCATAGGCAAGGGTTATGACCATTGCTGGGTGGTGGACGGATATGAGAAAGGCACTCTCCGCGAGGTAGCCGAGTTGCGCGGGCCGAAATCGGGCCGTGTGATGACTGTGGCTTCGACACAGCCAGGCATGCAGATATACACTGGCAACTGGCTCGCAGGATGTCCCGAAAGCATCTCGGGCGGCGAGTATAACGACTATGACGGTGTGGCCATAGAGTGTCAGGGATTTCCCGATGCCCCCAACAAGCCGTCGTTTCCTTCGCCCGTGCTTCTTCCGGGTCAGGAGTATGACGAGACGATAGTATTCAGATTCTCATAATTTGAGTGAGATTATAATTTGAGTGAGATTATATAGTATAGAGTATTAGAGCACAGAGGCGCGGGAGTTGTGGCTTTTGCTTCTCTTGTCATCCATAAGAATCCAATAAAAAATCACATTTAAAAGAATATGAAACCAACTCTTTTTGTTCTTGCTGCCGGTATGGGTAGCCGTTACGGAGGTCTCAAACAGCTTGATCCCCTTGGCCCTCAGGGCCAGACCATCATGGACTATTCAATCTATGATGCCATACAGGCCGGATTTGGCAAAGTAGTGTTTGTGATCTGCAAGGACTTTGAAAATGATTTCCGCGAGAAGATTCTCTCCAAATATGAAGGACACATTCCTGTCGAGGTAGTGTTTCAGGCTACCGACAAGCTCCCCGAGGGTTACACCTGTCCTGCCGACCGCACCAAGCCCTGGGGCACCAATCATGCCGTGCTTATGGGCAAGGAGGTAATCAACGAGCCGTTTGCCGTAATCAATGCCGACGACTTCTATGGCCGTGACGCCTTCCGTGTGATGGCCGAAGACCTCATGCGTCCCCGCGAAGGCAATGGCGACTATTCGATGGTAGGATTTCGTGTAGGCAACACCATGACTGAAAACGGCTCTGTGTCACGCGGAGTATGCTCCAAGGGTGACGACGGCAATCTCACCGGTGTGGTGGAGCGCACAGCCATCAGCTATGCTCCCAACGGTGACATCGTGTTTACCGACGAAAACGGTGTAGAGCAGACCCTCGACCCCATGACTCCTGTGTCGATGAATCTCTGGGGCTTCACTCCCGACTACTTCGATTACAGCGAGCGTGAGTTCAAGAAATTCCTTGACAAAGATATCAACACACCCAAGGCTGAGTTTTTCATCCCTCTCTGTGTCGACACTCTTATCCACAACGGCGAAGCTACTGTCAAGGTGCTTGACACCGATTCCCGCTGGTTTGGCGTGACCTATACCGCCGACCGTCCCGGAGTGGTCGAGAAGTTTGCCCAGCTTCATGCCGATGGTGTATATCCCGATAAAATGTTTTAAAAAAATATAATCTCTTACCTATTATCTCATCTAACCATGGAGTTAAAAGAAAAAATCGTAAAAGCCTTTGAGGAGCACTTCGGGGGTGAAGGCACACTTTATGCCTCGGCCGGACGTATCAACCTCATCGGTGAGCATACCGACTATAACGGCGGCTTCGTATTTCCCGGAGCCATCGACAAGGTAATCATGGCCGACATCCGTCCCAACGACTCTGACATTGTCAACCTCTACTCGCTCGACCTCAATGAAGAGTCGCACTTCGGTCTCAACGAGGAGGACGCCCCCTCGCAGCAGTGGGCCCGCTACGTGTTTGGCGTATGTCGCGAGATTATCAAGCGCGGCGGCACAGTCAAGGGTTTTGACGCAGTGTTTGCGGGCAATGTGCCTCTTGGCGCAGGACTCTCGTCGTCGGCTGCCCTTGAGTCGTGCTTTGCTTTTGCGATGAACGATCTTTTTAACGGCAACACTATCGAGAAGTTTGAGCTGGCCAAAATCGGCCAGTCGACCGAGCACAACTATTGCGGTGTGAACTGCGGCATCATGGACCAGTTTGCATCTGTATTCGGCAAGAAGGACTGTCTGATACGTCTCGACTGCCGCTCGCTCGAGTTTGAATACTTCCCCTTCCGCATCGACGGCCACAAGCTGGTGCTTGTCGACTCTGTGGTTAAGCACGAACTTGTCGATTCGCCCTACAACAAGCGTCGTCAGTCGTGTGAGCGTGTGGCCAAGCGTCTCGGCATCGAGACACTCCGCGACGCCGACATGGAGGCTCTTGACGCTGTGAAAGGCGACATTTCGGCTGAGGACTACATGCGTGCCAAGTTTGTCATCGGAGAGAAGCAGCGTGTGCTTGACGTGTGTGACGCACTCGGACGCGGCGACCTTGCCACCGTTGGACGTTGCATGTATGAGACCCACGAGGGACTGTCGAAGGATTATGAAGTGTCGTGCGAGGAGCTTGACTATCTCAATGACATCGCCAAGGAGTGTGGCGTAACCGGTTCGCGCATCATGGGCGGCGGCTTTGGCGGCTGCACTATCAACCTCGTGGCCGATGACAAGTATGACCACTTCATCGCGACAGCCAAAGAGAAGTTCGCAGCCAAATATGGCCACGAACCCAAAATCTACGACGTCATTATCTCGGATGGAGCCCGCCGTCTGTAAAAATGAGCATGCTCATTTTTACAGTTTAGGAGTTTAAAGTTTAAAAAGTTTATACATAGATTACCCGGCACAGCATCAAATGTTATGTGCCGGGTAATCTATGTATAAACTTTTTAAACTTTAAACTCCTAAACTCAACGGTTAGCTTGCGAACCGTTGTTGTAGAAGTTGAGGATGCGGGTGCGGAGTATCATTTCGTATTTAGCCTGTACCTGCTGGGATAGGGTGGTGATGTAGTTAGAGCGGGCCTGTTCCCATTCAGTGGCATTGGCACGGCCGTAGGTGTATTTGTCGGTCATAGCGTCGAGTGCGGCTTTGGCCGAGGTGACTGCGGCCTCTCCGGCCTTGTATCGGGCAGTGGCTCCTTCGGCCTGGCTGTAGGCCTGACGTATGGTCTTGAGCAGATCGCTCTCGCGGCGTTGCACTTCGAGCTCGGCCGAAAGACGCTGGGCGCGAGCCTGACGTACGCGGTTGCGGGTCGAGAAGGCGTCAAAAATAGGTATATTGAGCGAAAAACCGATTGATTTGGAGAAATTGTCCTTCATCTGGCGGGCAAATGAGGGATTCTCGACGCCCGAAAGTGTGTAGTAGTTTGACCCGAGTCCGGCGTTGAACGAGAGAGTCGGCAGATAACCGCTCTTGGCTATCGAGACGGCATGGTCGGCCTGTGTGATGCCTGAGCGGGCGGCGAGTATGCCATTGTTGGTGTTCAAAGCGTTGCGATACACATCGTCGGCTGATGCCGGAAGAGATATGGTGCTGTCAAAGTCGACCGGCAGAATGTCAAACCCACGGGTGTCGTCAAGCTCGAGGGCGCGGGTAAGGTCGACGAGCGCGAGGCGGTAATCGTTTTCGGCATTGACGACAGCCACTTCGCCCGAAGCAACCTGTGCTTTGGCCTGAAGCACATCTACCTCGGGGACTTTGCCCGATTCAAGCAGGTCGTTCTGCCTCTGAAGCTGAGTCTGTGAGAGGCGCAGCTCCTCACGGCGCACGGCAAGCATCTCGCGGCTGTAGAGCACCTGGAGATAATAGGCCATGATGCCGAGAGTGACATTGTCCTTGGCGTCCTCGACCTGCAGGTCGAGAGTGCGTATATTGGCTTGGGCCTGGCGCAACTGACGCAGCGCGCTGAGACCTTGGAAAAGCGGGAGTGAGAGATTGGCGTTCCACCCGAGAGAGGATGTGTTGCGGTTGGCATAGGTGTTTTCGGCGGTCAGACCTCGGCCGAAACTCCAGCTCTGGGCCGCTCCGGCCGAGAGTGTGGGCAGAAAACGGTCTTTGGCTTCGGTGACATTCAAGTCGCCTTTGTAGCGTTCGATAAGAGCCGAGCGTACATCGAGGTTATGGTCAATGGCATAGTTTATGCAACTGTCCAGGCTCCAGGCCTCGCCCCGGGCAGAGACTGACGAGGTCAAGAGTATGGCTGTGCCGGCAATAATTACAGGGAGTCGCATGGGTGTGGGCTATTTGTTTTGGTTTTCAGATGCTTTACGGGCTTTTTCGTTGATTACTGCGCCTCGCAGGCGAGCCGTCTTGTCGACACCCGATTTCACTTCAATGTTTATGCCGTCCGAGATACCTGTGGCAACCTCGGTGCGGTCAAATTTCTGTTCTTTGACCGAGTCGGTGAGTACATAGACATAGGTCTTGTCGCCGGCCCATTCGATAACGCTTTCGGGCACGGTGAGCACGCCACGGGCACTGTTGAGCATGACCGAAGCGTTGGCACTGTAGCCGGCGCGCAACTGTCGTCCTTCGGGTACATTGATGGCGGCCTTGATTTCAAAAGTGTTGGCACCGTTGGTCTCCGTGCCCTTGGGGGCGATGTTTTCGATTACGGCGTCAAGGCTGAGATCAGGGAGCGCGCCTATTGAAATCTCCATAGGCTGGTTGACACTGAGCTGTCCCACCTCGGTCTCATCGACTTTACCTTTGAATATCAGATTGTTCATGTCGGCTACGGTTGCCACTGTGGTGCCGTCGTTCATGGTGTTGGCCTGGATTACCGACGATCCGACCTTGACGGGCACGTCAAGCACAAGTCCAGTGATGGTGGCGCGTACAAGAGTGTTGCTCTCCTTGGCATTGGTGCGTGACACACCCTCCTTGACTATTGAATAGGCGTCGCGGGCAGCGTCGAGTTCGGCTTTTGACAGGGCCAGCGTTGTGGCGGTAGCCTCATACTCCTCGCGGCTGATGACTTTTTTCTCGAGCAGTAGAGTGTTGCGTTCATGCTTTACGCGGGCGTCTTCGAGATTGATTTTTGCGGTCTCTATGCGAGAGAGTGCCGATGAGAGCTGTCCCTCGTCAGGTATAATCTTGATGCGGGCCACGACGTCGCCCTCCTTGACCATATCGCCGGCCTCGACATTGATTTCCGAGATGATGCCCGACACCTGGGGCTTGATTTCGATTTCGTCGCGCGGCTCGATGGTGCCCGTGAGTATGGTGGTGCGCTCGATGTCGCTCATAGTCGGGCTGACAAGCTCATAGCGTGTCTCGGTGGGTTGTGACTTGATGAAAAGATACACGAATGTGCCTATAAACAGCACACCTACAAGTGACCACAGCAGGATTCTGAAAAATTTTTTCATATGATTGTCAGTGTTATATATTCTGAAATTTTAATCTTGTCATTTGTCATTGAGAGCCTCGATAGGCTTGATGCGCATAGCCTTGACTGCCGGGATTATGCCGGCGGCAGTGCCGAGTATGAGGAAGGTAATGAGGATACCTGTCGCCTGGGAGAAACTAAGCTGAAAGCGTATGGGGCCCGTAGGTCCGTCGCTGGCCATTTCGACCAGACCGAGTATGATTGTGGCAAACACGATGCCCGCGATGCCGGCTATGGTCGTGAGCACCATTGACTCGGAGAGTATCTGGGTTATGATGTCGCGCGGCTTTGCTCCGATGGCGCGGCGTATGCCTATCTCGTGAGTGCGTTCGCGCACGATTATCCACATGATGTTGCCAACACCTATCACGCCCGACAGCAGTGTGCCGATACCGACAAAGAGCGCGAGGAGCGTGATGCCGGCAAACACGTTGTCGACCATCTCAAACATCTCGGAGATGTTGAAATAGCTGATGGCTCCGTCATCGTCGGGAGCGATGGGATGGTTGGAGGCGATGACGTGGCGCACGAGCCGTTCATAATCGCCGGGCTTGCATCCGTTCCTGAACGTCATCATGAATATGTGTATGCGGTTGCCGAGGTTATAGCTGCGGCGCATGGTGTTGTAGGGGATGAATATCGACTCGTCCATCTTGGCTCCGATATTTATCTCGGAGGTCTGTCCTATGACACCTATCACTTTATAATATATATTGTTGAGCTGAATCTCCTTGCCTACGGCCGAGCCTGTGCCGAAGAGTTCTTCCGCGACCTTCTTGCCTATGACGCATACTTTGCGGAAGTTTACGTCGTCGGCCTCGTTGATGAAGCGGCCTTCATAGACGATGGGCTCGAATATCTTGTTGTAGTCCTTTTCGACTCCTGTGAGTTGGGCGTTGGATTTCTTCTGGCCGTAGAGCGCGTTGGCCCACTGAAACACTACTGATGACGAGTGAGCGAGGCTTGGAAGCGCGCGACGCAGATTGACGGCATCCTGAAGGTTGAGCTCGACATCCATGCCTTTGTTAAAGCCTCCATAGCTCTTGGTGGTGCGCCCGGGAAATATCGCGGCGGCATTTGTGGCAAAGCCCTCGAAGTTGCGCGACATGAAATGCTTCAGTCCTTCCGACCCGCCGATGAGCAGAGCCAGGATTGCAGTGCCCCAGAATATGCCGAAGGCTGTCATGAATGTGCGCGTCTTGTTCTGGGCCAGAGTGGTGCCTATTTCGCGCCAGTTTTCTATGTCAAATACGGGATTCTTCATATTCTGCTATTCGTCTCGCAGGGCTTCGACGGGTTTGATTTTAAGGGATTTCAGGGCCGGAAACAGTCCGGCAAACGCTCCGGCAATTATCAGCACGACAGTCACCTGGAGTGCCACGCTGAGGTCGACCGACGGATTTTGCATAAATTCCATATTGCCCTTGGTGCAGATATAGTCGATGAGCTGGGCAACGGCTACTCCGAACACTATGCCTATGTAGCCAAACAGTGTGGTTATGGCCACGCTCTCAAGTATGATCTGCTTGAGTATGCTCAGCGGACGTGCTCCGATGGCGCGGCGCACACCGATCTCGTGAGTGCGTTCGCGTACTGACACAAACATGATGTTGCTCACGCCCACTATGCCCGAGAGCATGGTGAGAAGACCGATGACCCATATGGCTATATTGAGTGCGCCCGAGGCCGACGATTGGGTGAGATGCTCGTTAAAGCGGTTGCGTACCCACAGCGCGCTTTTGTCAGTGGGGTCAAACCGGTGTTCCTTGCCGAGAGTCTCATAGAGATCGTTTTCGGCTTGAGTTCCTTCCTGAACAGTGGTTATGCCGTGGACATTGACCGTGACTTTGTTTATATCCTCTCCTCCGCCGGTGAGGTTGCGGGCGGTGGAGTAGGGGATGTAGCTCTTGGTGTTCCATTCGTGGGCAAAGATGCCGATTACGGTAAACAACAGGTCGTTCATCTTGACGAGCTGTCCGACGGCCTTCTTGTCGCCGAAAAGGTTTCGGGCATTGTCCTTATGGAGCACGATTACGCGTCGTTTGAGTCTGATGTCGTTGTCGTTTACAAACCGTCCCTCGACAATCGTTGCACCGTCGGCTTTCATCCCCGACGGATATACACCCTTGAAGCCGCCGGTGATATAGTCCTTGCCTGTCGATATGGTGGCGGTGTCGCTGCTTATCTCGGGAGTGATGCGTGCGGCAAAGTCGGCGTTGCGGTTGCCTATCAGGTTGACGTCGCGTTCGCGCAACTGTATCCTTCGGTCGTCGGTCAGGCCCTGGTATGGCTTGTGGGCCCAACCGCCCTCGACGGTTATCGACTCGGTGTCGCGTTTGGAAAACATCGAGTCCATGCCGTTGATCAGACCGCGCGACACGCTGAGCAGCACTATGAGGAGAAAGATGCCCCATGAGACGGCAAATCCCGTGAGGGCCGTGCGCAGCTTGTTGTGGCGTAGGGTGGCGAGTATTTCGTTTATGAGGTCGGTCATCGGATGTCGGTGGATGGTGTGACTATACGTCCGTCGGATATGCGGATTATACGGTTGGTCTGCTCGCCCACGCCGGGATCGTGGGTGACGATGACGATGGTGCGTCCCTCGGCATTGAGGTCGCGAAACACCTGCATCACCTCTTTGGAGGTCTTGGAGTCGAGCGCGCCGGTGGGTTCGTCGGCCAGAAGTATGGAGGGGTTGGTGATTAGCGAACGGGCTATGGCTACACGCTGTTTCTGACCTCCCGACAACTCGCTTGGCAGATGGGTGGCGCGGTCGGCCATGCCCATGCGTTCGAGCTGCTCCATGGCCATGAGGTTGCGTTTCCTGCGTGAGATGCCACGGTAGAAGAGCGGGAGGGCAACGTTTTCAAGCGCGTTTTTATAGCCTATGAGGTTGAATGACTGGAATACGAATCCTATCATGTAGTTGCGCAGGTCGGCAGCCTTGTTCTCTGTGAGGTTTTTGATGAGCACGCCGTCGAGATGATATTCGCCCGAGTCATAGTTGTCGAGTATGCCGAGAATGTTGAGCAGTGTTGATTTGCCCGAACCCGATGCGCCCATGATTGACACGAGCTCACCTTTTTCGATTTGCAGGTTGACATCCTTTAGCACATGCAGGGGCACTGCTCCCGGATAGGATTTGTTGATATCTTTAAGGTCTATTATCATGATTATTGCTTATTGCACTCAATATGACGCAAATTTATCACAATAGTTTCACAATAGGTCGGAAATTTTAATAAATTTAGGTTTTTGCCCGTTAAAATCATGCGTTTATAACATAGTTTGACTAAAAATAAGCGATAATGTGTGGTGATATGTTTCATAATCGGGCCGATTAGTTGGTTATTTGCGTGGAAAAGGCTAATTTTGCAACCTCAAACGACGTTAAAAATGAAACACATACTGTTGTTGTCGGCTCTTCTGATGCTATGCGGACAGACCTATGGATTGCCTGTCGAGCCGACCGGAGCCGAGACTCAGGCCGTGCAGAAAAAATATTTTATCACTCTTGCCGACGGCTCGGCGGTACCCGACGTGAACTTTGAGATAAGAAAGACCCGTGGCGACAAGCCTGCAATGGTGGCTGTGTCGAAAAATGACGGCACCGAGGTGGCCCGTTTCTACTTTTTCAGCAACTACCGGGCCTCTGCGTCAAGCTGCATCGGTTATGACCGTAGAGCCGCTGCTTTTGTCATAGAGCTGAAAAACAACGATGACTATCGTTCGGGTAAGGATTTGCTCGAGATGGCTCAGAAGTTTATACGTCCCTATGCTTCGGGCACCATATATGCCGATGTCCCCCTGCAATACATATGCAGTGCGGATGTCGCGGGCGAGCCACGGGCTGCGGCTATTCTTGACAAGGCTGCCGACAAGTCGCGAGGCCGGCTCAAAAAGAAATTACCATCGCTCAGACTTACGGGCTATGACATACGCCGCGACTACTGGGAACTGGAAGCGCATGGCGATTTCAATCCGTTTGACTTCCAGATAGTCAACCTCAAGACCGATTATATCGAACGTCAGGCCCGTCGGTTTGGCTACACTCAGCCTGCCGACCGCGAGTCGATAATGAAGCGGCTCGAGGAGGGCGACCGCGAGACGGCCGATTTTGTTTCGGCTCTGCTTACCATAAATAAAAAGAAGAGATAAAGCTATATGAGAAATCACAAGGTATACGGACTTATAGGCTATCCGCTCGGCCACTCGTTCTCGCGCGGATATTTCAACGACAAGTTTGCCGCCGAAGGCATAGACGCCGAGTATTGCAACTTTGAGATACCCTCGGTGGGTGATATTCGCGATGTGCTCGATGACCATACCGATCTTGCCGGACTTAATGTCACTATACCTTACAAGGAGCAGGTGATACCCTTTCTTGACCGTCTTGATGACGATGCCGCCGCCATAGGGGCCGTCAATGTAATCAAGGTAGTGCGTCATGATCCGACCGACGATGACGATTTTGAGCTCGTGGGCTACAACTCTGACGTCGTAGGTTTTCGTGACTCCATCTCTCCGTTGCTGACACCGGGTCGCGACAAGGCCCTGATACTCGGCACCGGAGGAGCTTCCAAGGCAGTGTATCACGGATTGCGGCAGCTTGGCGTAGAGCCTGTGTATGTTTCGCGCACGGCGCGCAAGGGTGTGCTCGGATATGCCGACCTTACTCCTGAAGTGATGGCCTCTCACAAGGTGATAGTCAACACCACTCCGCTCGGCATGTATCCCAAGGTCGACAGTTGCCCCGACATACCTTACGAGTGTCTGACTCCCGACCATCTGCTCTATGACCTGATATACAATCCTGATGTGACAGCCTTTATGAAGAAGGGCGCGGCCCGCGGGGCTGAGGTCAAAAACGGACTCGAGATGCTGTTGCTGCAGGCATTTGATGCATGGAGAATATGGAATGAGAATTGAGAATAAGATAATAGTAATTACAAAAAGTTATGCTTAATAGCGTGCAGTTCAATCCGGCCGAGACGGTGTCAGGCCTTGACAGAAAAAAATGTCTTTATATCCTTCTGATTTTACTGGTTGTGACACCGTTTGACCTGCTCGGTACGGGAGTGACTGTCGCCCCTTGGTTCGCACTGTTTCTGGGCATAGTCTATGCACTGGTTTTTGAGTGTCCTTATCCTAAATTCAACAAGAAGACTTCCAAATATCTGCTCCAGGCTTCGGTGGTCGGACTCGGTTTCGGCATGAATCTCACCGAGTCGCTCAAAAGCGGAAGCGACGGCATGATGTTTACCATCGTGTCGGTGTTTGGCGTGATGATTATGGGTGTGCTGTTCGGTTACTGGCTTAAGCTCAACCGCAAGACGTCCTATCTCATTTCGTCGGGCACAGCCATATGCGGCGGCAGTGCCATAGCTGCTGTAGGCCCGGTGCTCAAGGCCGATGACCATGAGATGGCCGTGTCGCTCGGAGTGGTGTTTGTGCTCAATGCCATAGCACTCTTCATATTTCCGCCCATCGGTGCTTATTTCGAGATGTCGGCCCGTCAGTTTGGCACATGGGCTGCGATAGCCATTCATGACACATCGTCGGTGGTAGGTGCCGGCGACGCATATTCAGCCATGCTTGCTTCGGCCGGTGTCGCCGATGCCGCCGATGCTCTTAAGCTCGCCACACTCATCAAACTCACGCGTGCCCTCTGGATTATTCCGCTGGCTCTGATGACGATGCTCATATTCAGGGAGAAAGGCAGCAAGGTGTCAATTCCCTGGTTTATATTGCTTTTTGTTGCGGCAATGATTGTCAATACCTATCTGCCGCTTCCCGCATGGCTCACCGCCACACTGGTGTATCTGGCCAAGAAGGGACTTGTGCTCACTCTCTTCCTCATAGGGGCCGGACTCTCGGTCAAGATGATAAAAAATGTGGGTGTGAAGCCTTTTGTCCTCGCTGTGATGCTGTGGATTGTGATAGGCGTGAGCAGCTTTATAGTGGTGATGGAGACTATTGACTGATGGCTCCGCTGCTGCCTGTGGCTCTCGCTTTCATTGTCGGTATTCTGTTGGAGGGTGCCGGCGGAGGGGTGTGGCCGATGGTGGCTCTGATTACGGCGGCCATAGTGCTGCTTGTGTGTAAACGTATATATCCGGCCATACTGTCGCTCTGCGCGGTGGCCGGATTTTTTGTAGCCTTGGTCCGCGCCCCGCAGCCTTTGCCTGAGGAGTGTTTCGAGAGACGGCACTCATGGTCGGGCACTGTGGCCGAGCACAGAGAGTATGAGGGAGCGCAGATGGTGATTGTGAGGGTTGACACCTGTGAGGGTGAGGCGTGTCCGTCGTTTATGATCAAGTGTCTCGTCCCGTCGATGCTGCCAGCTCTCGACGAGACTGACAGGATGAGGTTTTCCGCCCGTATGCAGTCTCTTGACAGCAACACCGACCTGCCCGACGAGAATGACTATAATGCCGCCCTAAGACGTCTTGGCATACAGGCCGCGACCGTCATTGAGCCTGACAGCGTGACCGTCGTAGTGCCCGAATCGGGAGTGGTGTATGACATAAGGCGCATGAGACGCGATGTGCAGCGGCTCATAGCCTGTGCTCCTCTTGACGGCGACACTCGTAGTTTTCTGATAGCCGCGCTTACGGGCGACCGTTCATGGGTTGCGGCGGAGACACGTGAGCTGTTTTCGGTCACAGGCATAGCCCATGTGCTCGCGCTCAGCGGACTTCACGTGGGTGTGCTCACTCTTGTAGTGACTCTGATGCTGTTTCCGTTCACCGGCATGGCGGGCGGACGCTATAGGCGCATGACGGTTACGGTGGTCGTATTGTGGATTTTTGCCGTCATGACGGGGCTGTCGCCATCGGTGGTGCGCGCGGTGGTCATGGCTACGCTCTTTGCCGGATGCACGATGCTCCAGAGGGTGTGGTGTCCGTTGAACGCTCTCGGGGCGGCTGCGTTGCTGATACTACTGTTTGCACCGGAGCAGGTCTATACGCTCGGTTTTATGCTCACATTTCTCGCCGTTCTTTCCATAATAGTGTTTGCCGGAAAAATCAATCCGTTTGACTATCGTCATCCATGGCTGCGTCTTTTGGCCGGCTATCTGTGTGTGACGGTTGCGGCCATGCTTGGCACCGGCATGGTGTGTGCCTATAATTTCCACATCTTTCCCGTCGGTTTTCTGATTACCAATATTGCCGTGTCGCTGCTGCTGCCTCCGTTGCTCGGCGGCGGAGTGGTGTTGTTGCTGCTCAATGTGGCGGGAGTGAGAGCCGCATGGCTCGGTGGGGCGGTCGACAGCCTTATGGACCTGGTGCAATGGGTGGCGCGAGGCGTTGCCGCACTGCCATGTGCCACAGTTGACGGTCTGTGGCTGTCGGGTTGGATGGTGGGTGTGTATTTTGTCCTGCTCTCGCTCTTTGCTCTGTGGCTTTACCGACGTCGTGTGGTGACACTCTATGCCATGGGGGCGATAGGGGTATCGGCTGTGGTGTGGGGCACAATGACCGATGACAGGCTGCCGGAGCATGAGGCCTATATCGTGCGCTCGGTTTCCGAGACCTCGATGGTGGTGCGGGAAGGTGACAGTCTGTATGTCCACACTACTGCTACACGTGGACGTGTCGATGATGTCAAGGTGCGTATGGAGCGACGTTGCGGGGGATACATGACACGACGCGGCATAGACCGGTTGACCATGATGGCCGATGGTATGCGTAGCGGCCTCACGGCACGTGAGGATAACCTTGTGGTGGCATGCGGCAAAAGTTTTGTCTTTGTGAGCCAAGGCAGCCAGGTAAGAAATTATGCCTTCGCGCCCTCATATGCCGTGGTGTGTCGCGGTTTTCGCGGAGATGTGTGTGCCCTTGCCATGACGGTGGGTGCCGACTCGGTGTTGCTGAGCCGCGACCTCGACCGCCGCCGTCACGACCGGTATGTGCGCGAACTTACGCAGGCTTTCATTCCTCATCGTTCGCTGCGTGACGCTCCGCTGCATGTAGTCGGGAGATAAGCGTGGTGCTATTCGCGCGATGGTACACGTGAGAATCGGAGTGTGGTCTTGAGCAGAGGAAACGACAATGTGAGCAGTGCGTTGTTGCTGTCGAGCGAGGCATGTATGTCGGAGCTGATCCGGCTGAATGTCGAATCAATCCATTCCATATCATAGTGGCCTTGAAATATAGTTGGGCGCAATGAGCCTTTGAGCATCATAGGGTGCCAACTGTCGCCGAGAGTCACAGCCCCGGAGATGTAGATTATATCATATGTTGCCCCGGTGTCGTCGGCATTGGAGTCGTTGCGCACGACGGCCAGGGTGTATTGTCCTCCCGGACGGGCGTATACAGGGTCGTTGGCCCGGTCAAAGTAGGTCCAGTAACCCTCTACTGGGTCGCGTGACGATTTGAACCGTTCTGCCAGTCGCTCGTGAGTGTAATCAGTGGCCAGTGAAAATGACGGATGAGGTCGCACTTCGGTTGAGAATAATGTCAGATACATGTGGCCTTGGCTCCATACACTGGCATCGGTGGGCTGAAATGTGTGTTGACCGATGCTGATGTCCGCGAGCTGTCGGTTGCGTGTGCCCCCTCCGCCTATGTGGAGCGTGCTGTCGGAGAGACTGACCGACAGGGTGTTGAGGTCGCCGGCCGACATGCGGAAGCCCACGGCTTCGTGGCTGTACAGCTCTGTGCCGTTGTGTGTTACGGTAATAATGGCTATGCGGCGGTCAAGAATGTCGCCGAAGTCGGTGTTGCCAAATTGAAGTGTGACCTTGATTGTGTCGGCTGGTGATGTCAGCGACACTCCCCAATGGGCCTTTGACAAGCCTCTGCGCTCCTTGAGTTTTCCGAGCGATGCGCGTGCCTCGACAGTGACTGATGCCGGCGGGGTCTCCGGACCGCAGAGGTGTCGCGACAGAGTGGTGTCACTTAGTGTGAGCGGTGAGTCGAGATGGATGCGCCGGATTTCGTCCGAGGCATACACATGGCCGGATGTGCAGACGCACACCCAGCCAAGCAGTGTAAGGCCTATAGGTCTCATTTTTAGTATAGAGTATAGAGGGGAAAGTATAGAGAGAGTATGGAGGAGGGTCATCGTTTGTCGACGTTGCCTTCGTAGTAGTTGATGAAGGCGCGGTTGACAAGGCGCGTGCCGCCCGGGGTCGGATAGTTGCCCGAGAAGTACCAGTCACCCGGATGGTCGGGGATTGCCGAGCGAAGTCCGTCAAGTGACTGATAGATGATGTCGACTTCGGCCGAAATGGAGCCGTCGGCTGTGAGCATGTCGGCTATCTTGCGTGAGATGTCCTCCTGTGTAAAGGGAGCATAGACAGCTTTGACGCAGTTGGTTATCTCAAAGTCGAGGAGTCCTTCCTGCTGGCGGCAGCGGTCATATGTCTCGCGCAATATGTAGTCCATGCCTTTGTCCTTGAGCAGTTCGACGGCTGCGCGGAAGGCTATGAACTCGCCCATACGCGACATGTCGATGCCGTAGTAGTCGGGATAGCGCACCTGGGGTGAGGAGGACACCACTACAATCTTGCGCGGGTGCAGACGGTCGAGCATATGGAGTATCGACTGTTTGAGTGTAGTGCCTCGCACGATGCTGTCGTCAATCACCACGAGGGTGTCCACGTTGTTTTCGACGATGCCGTAAGTGACGTCATAGACGTGGGCGGCGAGGTCGTTGCGCGAGTCGCCTTCGGTGATAAATGTGCGCAGTTTGATGTCTTTGATTGCCACTTTCTCTACTCTCAGACGCTGGCTCATGATTTCGTTGAGACGTTGCTCGTTGAGTGTTCCGGCTGTCTGCGCATTGAGTATCTGTGTGGTCTTGACTTTATTGAGTTCATCCTCAAATCCCGACACCATACCTATGAATGCTACTTCGGCCGTATTGGGGATGAATGAGAACGCCGTGTGGGCTATGTCGCCACCGATGCTTTGCATGATCTGTGGCACGAGGTTGGCTCCGAGCTGCTTGCGCTCGCGATAGATGTCGGCGTCGCTTCCGCGCGAGAAGTATATGCGCTCAAACGAGCATCGCTGGTTGGTGTCTTCGCCGAGTATGTCGGTGACTTTGACACGTCCGGCCTTGTCGACGATGAGCGCGCTGCCCGGGGCGAGCTCGTTGACTTCGCGGCGCGCTACGTCGAGCACAGTCTGGATTACAGGACGCTCGGATGCGAGCACCACGATTTCATCGTCATAATAGTAAAAAGCGGGACGTATGCCGTGGCGGTCGCGCAGGGCAAACATGTCACCCGATCCGGTGGCTCCGCAGATGACAAATCCGCCGTCCCATGCGGGAGCTGTGGATGAGAGCACTCGTGTGATGTCGAGATTATCCTCGATGGTGTTGGTGAGCAACGGTTCGTCGAGCGAGTCGCGATACTGGCGGTAGATGCGGTGGTTTTCCTTGTCGAGAGCCGCGCCGAGCTGTTCGAGCAATATCACAGTGTCGCTGTAGATGCGCGGATGCTGTCCGCTCTTGACCACCTCCTGAAAGATGGTGTCGACATTGGTCATGTTGAAGTTGCCACACATCAGCAGGTTACGCGCGCGCCAGTTGTTGCGACGCAGGAAGGGGTGGCAATATGAGATGCCGCTCTTGCCTGTGGTCGAGTAGCGCAGATGTCCCATATAGATTTCTCCGATAAACGGCACATCCTCCTCGACCTGTCGTGCCGACAGTGAGTCGACATCATAGTGGGCCACTTTGCCTCTGACCGTGTCGAAAATCTCCTGGATGGCGTCCTTGCCCAGAGCGCGTTCGCGATAGACATATTCGTTGCCCGGGAGTGAATGTAGTTTCACGACTCCTATACCTGCGCCTTCCTGCCCGCGGTTATGCTGCTTCTCCATGAGGAGGTAGAGCTTGTTAAGACCGTAGGCATACGCGCCATACTTCTGCTTGTAATATTCAAGCGGTTTGAGCAGGCGTATCATTGCCACGCCACACTCGTGTTTGAGTATCTCCATCTATGTTGGCTTATTACGCCACAAAAGTACATAAAAAAGTAAAAAACCTCATTAGGCTTTCACGAATAATTTCACTAATTTTGCACATTATGGAGATTCTAACGTTAGAGAGCATCATGCTCATCGGTTCGGTGCTGCTCATCGCGGGCGTGCTGATAGGAAAGTCGAGCTATCGTGTGGGACTGCCGTTGCTGCTTATATTCCTGCTTGTGGGCATGGGCTTCGGCACGGACGGTGTCGGTATACAGTTCAGTGACATGCACACGGCCCAGTTCATAGGCATGATAGCCCTGTGTGTCATACTGTTTTCAGGCGGTATGGGCACCAAGATTTCAGCCATACGTCCTGTTATCGCGCCGGGCCTCGTGCTGTCGACAATAGGAGTGCTGCTTACGGCTCTTGTGACCGGTCTGTTCATATGGTTTCTTTCAGGTCTGAGCTGGACCAATATCCATTTTGCCTTTATGCCGTCGCTGCTTCTTGCGGCCACAATGTCGTCGACCGACTCGGCGTCGGTGTTCGGCATACTCGGTAGCCAGAAAGTGGGTATGCGCCATAATCTGCGTCCCCTCCTGGAGCTCGAGAGCGGTTCTAACGACCCTATGGCCTATATGCTCACCATTATACTTATAGAGACAATAACCCTCGGGGGCGAGCTGTCGGGCTGGAAAGTGGCCGGCCAGTTGCTGATGCAGTTTGGCATAGGCGGAGGCATGGGTTGGGCCATGGGCAAGCTGACTTTAAGGCTTATCGACCTTTACAGGCGTTGGGGTGGCAAGGCCGGTCACGACGAAGACCCCTCACAGGCCACCGCCATGCTGTCGATACTGGTGCTCGGGTCGGTGTTTCTCACCTTCTCGGCCACTACCGAGCTTGCCGGCAATGGCTATCTGGCCGTGTATATATGCGGCATAGTGCTTGGCAACGAGCGTCTGCCCAACCATCGCGGCATCAGCAAATTTATGGACGGTATGACATGGCTCATGCAGATAGTGGTCTTTCTTATGCTCGGACTGCTTGTCAATCCTCACGAGATGCTCGACGTGGCGGCCGTGTCGCTGCTCATAGGTGTGTTTATGATACTCGTAGGGCGTCCGCTCAGCGTGTTTCTCTCGCTGGCTCCTTTCCGCAACATAACCACCCGTTCCAAGGTGTGGATTTCGTGGGTGGGATTGCGCGGAGCCGTTCCCATAATCTTTGCCACCTATCCTGTGGTGGCCGGACTCGAGGGAGCCGGACTCATATTCAATATAGTGTTTTTCGTCACGCTGCTGTCATTGCTGATTCAGGGCACTACGGTCATACGTTCGGCCCGACGGCTGGGACTTGTGGATGACGAGAGCACCGAAGAGGATGATTTCGGTGTCGAACTTGCCGACGAGCTTCCTACCTCGCTCCACACCATAGTGCTCACGGAGCGTCATCTTGCCGACGGCAATACGCTCCGTGACATGTCGCTGCCCGAGGGTTCGCTTGTGATGATGATCAAGCGCGGCGACCGATATATGGTGCCCAACGGCACACGCCGTCTCCTTGTCGGAGACAAACTGCTGGTGATTACCGAGGATTCCTCGGCCGGATGATGTGAGAGTGATTATTCGCGGTAATATACTCGCTTGACGCGTTGTGACACGGAGGTGAGTATTTCGTAGGGGATGGTGCCGAGTGTGTCGGAGAGTGTTTCGACAGGGATGGTTTCTCCGAATATTTCCACGCGGTCGCCGGTCTCCAAACCGGTGACATCGGTGACATCTATCATGCATGCGTCCATACATATGCTGCCCACGGTGGGACACTTCACACCTCTCACATTGAACGATGCGTTGCCATAGCCCAGATGGCGGTTGAGTCCGTCGGCATAGCCTATGGGGATGGTGGCTATTACTGAGTCGCGCGACAGGAGTCCGCGGCGGTTATAACCGATGGTGGTGCCGGCCGGCCAGTGTTTGAGCGAGATAATCGATGTACGCAACGATGACACAGGGCGCAGGGCATCCTGCGAGCCGTCATGCATTGTGCATATACCATAGAGACCTATGCCGAGGCGCACCATGTCGTATTGTCGCTCGGGAAAGCGCGTGATGCCGGTGGAGTTGAGTATATGGCGGAGGATTTTATGCTGAGGGAAAGCCTGGAGAAGCATGTCGCAACAGTTGTCGAAGTAATCAAACTGGCCGCGTGTGTAGTCATCCTCCTGCGGGTCGTCGGCTGCGCAGAGATGAGAGAAGATGCTTGCCGGCACGACGCTGTCCTCACCGCGCAGCACTTCGATGACTTCAGGCAGTGTCTCGAGACGGAAGCCCAGACGGTGCATGCCCGAGTCGATTTTGATGTGTACGGGATAGCCCTTGATGCCGCGTCGGGTGGCCTCGGCGATGAGGCTGCGGAGAAAGTCGAGCGAGTATATTTCCGGTTCCAGACGGTTGTCAAAGATGGTGCTTAGATCGTCGACGGCGGGGTTGAGCACTATGATGGGCATGGTGATACCTGCCTGACGCAGATCGACCCCTTCGTCATGCACGGCAACTGCAAGATATGTCGCACCCTGGCTCTGGAGTGTCTTGGCGAGCTCGTGTGAGCCGGCTCCGTAGCCCGAGGCCTTGATCATGCAGGCTATGCCTGTGGTCGGGCGTATGTGGGAGCGGAAAAAGTTGAAATTATCGACCACTGCGTCGAGATTTATCTCAAGCACAGTCTCATGGCGACGCTTCTCGAGCATGCGGGCTATGGAGTCGAACGGCTCTTCGGGTGAACCTTTGATGAGCACGAGCTGGTCCTGAAACGACTCGGTGTGCTCCGCTTTCAGAAACTC
This sequence comes from Duncaniella muricolitica, assembly GCF_910574735.1. Classification (NCBI taxonomy): domain Bacteria; kingdom Pseudomonadati; phylum Bacteroidota; class Bacteroidia; order Bacteroidales; family Muribaculaceae; genus Duncaniella; species Duncaniella muricolitica. The sequence goes on from NZ_CAJTCF010000011.1 coordinate 54,096, forward strand.
ATCGACGTCGGCATATATACTTTTGTTCTGGGGCAGGAGGTCGGCATAGCGGCCGATTTCATGCCCGATGGCTATGATGCGGTTTATGTCATACTGGCGTGCGAGTTTGCCGGCGAGAGCATAGGCACGGGCCGGGTCAGAACCTTGGGCCGAGAGATCACCCACGATGAGTGTGATGCTGTGGCCAGGGATGCTACGTCTGTGGGCAAAGTCGAGGGCCAGCGTGAGCGATGTGATGTCAGATGAGAATGTGTCGTGTATGAGTTGACATCCGTGTACGCCGTCGACCACCTCAAGGCGGGTGTTGACAGGGCGCAGCGAGGCCATGCGGGTCGAGATGTCGGCCGGAGCGATGCCCGAGAGAAGCGACACGGTGAGAGTGTGCAGGGCATTCTCAATGTCACGCTCGGAGGTGAACGGTATGGTGGTCTCGCCGTCGGTAGCGGTCGGAGTCCAGCTATATCTTATGGTTGTGACACCGTTGTGTCTTTCGACCGATGTGACCTTGAGCGCGGCGTCAGGCGCGTTACAGCGTGTCCAGGCTACGCGTTCAGGCCCTTCGGGGAGAGAGGATGCTATGAGGTCATTGTCGGCGCAATACACCACGTGGCTGCATCTTTTCATAAGCTGAGCCTTCTCGCGGCATTTCTCTTCGATAGAGCCGAAATCACGGCTGTGGGCGGCTCCGATGTTGGTGAAGACGCCAATCCGCGGCTCGATTATTTTTTCCAGCCGGGCCATTTCGCCGGGTTGCGATATTCCGGCCTCGATTATTGCGGTCTCGGTGTCGGGGGTGAGCTGCCAGAGCGACAGTGGGACGCCTGTCTGGGAGTTGAAGCTGCGTGGAGAGCGCACTGTGAGCATATCGGGACTTATCAGCCTGTATATCCACTCCTTGACTGTAGTCTTGCCGCGGCTGCCGGTGATGGCAATGACAGTGGCTTTGCTTTCGCGGCGACAGTGTGTGGCGATTGTCTGCAATGCCTCGAGCGGAGACTCTGTAACGAGAAAATTGGCCTCGGGCATTGTGACAGCATCCTCAGGCACATGCTCGACCACGAAGTTGCGAACCCCGCGCAGATAGAGTTGCGAGATGTATCTGTGGCCGTCGCCCGAGGGGGTGCGCAGGGCAAAGAAAAGTGTGCCGGCCGGCTCGAGGAGCGAACGGCTGTCGGTGAGCAGAGATGTGATTTTATCGTCATGACGGACCCGTAAGTCGGCTCCGATTAGTGAGGCTATCTTGGTAATGCTATATTCCATCTGAAATATACAGGTCGACGATAGTCGACAGGTTGGGATTGGTTCGTTTAAATTCGTTGATTATCGCGTCGTTTGACCTGGCGTCAGGAGCCGCACCGAGCGGGCGGTGGGCCAGACGGCGGGTGAATCGTCCGCACCGGCGGGCGAGCTCGCGTGTGGATGGAGAGTAATAGGTGTCGCTGAATATAGAGTAGATGTAACCGACGGCCTGGAGTGTGGGGTGCTTCATGTCCTCGGCATAGAAGCGATAGTCGCGCAGGTCGTCCATCATTATTTCGTAGGACGGGAAATAATGTATGTTGTCTCGCTCTTTCATAAGTCGGTCGATAGCCAGAAAGAGTGTCGATTTTGACAGCGTGTTGGCATGCGCGCCATTGTTGAGGTAACGCAGGGGGCTGACCGTGAAGAGCAGACGCACACCGGGATTGAGGCTGCGGGCCTTGTCGGTGAGTGCGGTCAGATGAGTCACGCACTCGTCGAGCGACAGTTGTCGCTCATGAAACGTTTTCGGGGGGAGTTTGTGGCAGTTGGCCACGACGTCGCCTGAGCCGGTGAGGCAAAACACCCGCGTTGTGCCAAGGGTGATTATCAATATGTCGGCATTTTTCAGTGCTTCGCGTGCCGACTCAATGCTCGAGTTCATTTTGAGCAGAGCCTCGGCTCGTGTCGGAGCCGAGTAGCGTGAGTGAAACAGGAAGCTGTGACTGTGTCCTTCGTGCTCGAAGAGCTCGTCGGTCTCCACATGCCGACGGTCAACGATGGTCTCGATGGCGCGTCTCACCGATGCGGGATTGTAGATGGGACCGAAAGGATTGACAGTGACGTCAAACAGTTCGTCGCGCATACAGGCCCCTATGTTATCGGTGAAGCACGACCCTATAAGCACTACCGGGCCGGTGTGTGAAATCATACCCTCATGACCCGGCTCCGGCTTGATTTCGGTGCGGAAGTCCATTGGCGGGTTAATATGGTTTTAGCACGAGTGGATTGGAGGTGTCGTAGTTGGGGTAGAGGTAGAGCGAGTTGCCCTGAAACGACCATGAGTAATATTCGACTGTCTCTTCATAACCGTTAGTGAAATAAAGAGTCAGATAATAGTTGTCGGCTTCCCATTCAAAGTAGGAGTAATCTCCGTCTTCGTAATAGCAGTAGCCGGTGCCATCGCTGTTAAAGTCATAGATGTCACCGTAGTAGGGTGCCACCTCCATCCATCGGCCTGCGATGTCGTAGTAGAAGAAGTTGTCATCGTCAGGCTCGCATGACGTGAGTGTTGTGACTGTCAGGAGCATGACAAGAAGAAGCCCCGGATAGCGAAGCGATTTTTTTGCGGGAAGTGGCAAGTGATTCATATCAGATAAACTTTTGTTACCTTTATTAACACACAAAAATACAATTTTCTTTTAACGCATGCAATTTTTTGTTTTACCCCCACTTTTTTGACTTATCTACGGGCCAGATCCTCATAGAGATATTGGAGTATTATACGGCCTTTGCGTTCGCGGTCAGGGTCGGGCGAGTCGGTCGCGGTGTCTGACACGTTGTCATAGACGGTGTAGCCTGTGGCGTCGCGAAACATAAAGCCGTTGACAAACGTGTGAAATCCGAACGGATAGGTGTAGCTTTCGGCCATGACATCGCGGCTGAATATAAATTCGTCATGACTGATGCCAAGCTGTCCGAGCAGCGTGGCCGCCGTGTCGGTCTGCGACATTATGGTGTCGATGCGCCGCGGGGCCTTGACGGCTCCGCCTGTCATCAGCAGCGGGATGTGGGCATAGCGGTCGGCCGGCAAGTGCTGGCCGGTGTTGCATCCGTGGTCACCAGTGATGACAATAAGCAGAGAGTCCCATGCCGGAGTCTTTTTGAGGCGGTCGACAAAGCGTCCGATGGCATCGTCGACATAGGCAAAGGTGTTGGCTATCTCGTCATCCTTGAGACGGGTGTAAGGCACAATCCAGGGCTCGTGTGAGCTGAGGGTCTGAAATGTGGTGTACCATCTGCGCCCTTTGGATGTCTTGTCCATGATGTCGTCATATATCCAGTCGAGCACTGCTCCGTCATGTATGCCCCATTTGCCCGAAGGGAGTCCTTTGGGCAGGTCTTTGTCACCCACCACGCGGTCGTGGCCTACGGTGAGGTAATATTCGCCTTTGTGAAATATGGTGAGGTCGCCGCCGTGTACCGCCATGGTGTCATAACCCGCTTCCTTGAAGCGGCGTGGCAAGGCAGGCAGATTGGGCACCTTTTTGGTCATGCGTATCACGCTGGTGGTAGGCTGGGCGAGATAGCCGCTGAGCAGAGCCACAAGTCCGCGGTCGGTGCGGAAACTGTTGCAGTCCACGCGGGTGAAGAGTATGCCCTCGCGTGCGAGGCGGTCGATGTTGGGGGTGACGCCGGGTTGTCCGCCGAGTTCGCCGACAAAACGCGCGCTCAGGCTCTCCCAGATGATAAAGAGCACATTGGGCCGATCGGTGTTGAGAAGTTTGTCGGTCGGGAAGGTGTCGCCCGGAAATAGGTGTGCAAACTCGCGGTGACACGTTTCGTCGTCAAAGGCCCTGAAAGCTCCCTCGATTTTATCGTTGACCGAGAGCGAATAGATGAAGGAGTAAAGAGGGTTGAGGGCACAGTGATTGAAGAAGAGAATGTTGGAGTAGAACGATACACTCGGATTGTTGGGACGTCGGCCGAGGCCGCGTATCATGGCAAACAGTGCTCCGGCCGAGAGCAGAAATATCAGCACCGAGAGCATCGACTGTCCGAGACCGTCGGCAATGAACGGAGTGGAAGAGCCGGAGAGCCGTTCCGACAGTATTACTGTCCCTTGAAGCCATGCGGACGAGACCGCAGCCATGACCAGCACGGTGATGACGGCCGTGATTATGTAGAGAGTCGAGACGCTTGCACACGCGCCTTTGATGGAGCGGAGATAGGGGAGTATCGAGGCGTCGAGCTTGAATTTCCAGAATGGATAGAGAGCGGCGTCGACGATTGTCGACAATCCTAAGATTATTCCTGCCGCGATATTGTAGGCTGTCATGAATCCGCCTAAGAACTGCGGGTGAATGAATGTCTGCGCCACTGCGGCAATCAATGGCGGAGCCGACAGGTAGGAGGCCACGATAATGTCGGAGCGGAAACCGTGGCGCGCCATGCGGAAGATATCGGCCGGACTCACTCGTGAGTCTGTCTCGGAGCGGTTGTAGAACAGGAAGAGAGGACGTTGCAGGAGCTGGAAGTAGAGTACCAGTCCGGCAAAATAGGTTATCAGGAATATTATGAGATGCAGCATGTCAGTGTAGGTCGATAAGGCTCATCACTTTGTCAACTATGGCTGAGGGAGTGAGTCGGGTGAGGCAGTGCATGTGGCCTTTGGGACACTCTTTGCTTCCGGCTATCGAGCAAGGCTGGCAGGGGAGACCGAGACACACGGCGTTATCACCTGTCTGTCCGAAGCCGAGAAATCCGCATGCGGGTGTTGTGCCCCCCCACACCGACACTACTTTGGTGCCGGCCAGTGCGGCCAGATGCTGGTTGGCCGAATCCATGCTCACCATGAGGTCGAGATGTCCCATGACGGCTATCTCTTCTTCGAGAGGATATTGTCCGGCGAGCGATGTGATGCCTTTCTCCTGCCATGAGGCAAGAGTCTCTGCCTCAGCCCCGCGTCCGCCGAAGAGGTAGACATTCACCCCTTTGGCCGCAAGCATGCGGGCCACTTCGCGCATTTGCTCCGGCGGGTAGGTCTTGGTGGCGTAGCGCGCGAAGGGGGCTATGCCGACAGCCGGTCGTGACAGTTTGACCGGCACTGACGGGAGGCCCGATGACTGATAGACTGATGTGAACGTGCAAGGAGTCTCCAGTCCGAGGCGGCTCAGGGTGTCGAAATAGCGGTCGATATACTGTCGTTGAGGTTGTCCGCCGCCATACACTTTGCGACGGGCCTGCCGGGCCTTGTCGACCGTGGCTGTCCTTGCCCCCTTTAGTCGCAGGATTGCGGTGATGAGAGCGGTGCGGGCCATGTTGTGCAGGTCGGCTACATAGTCAGGGCGCAGGTCGGCCAGCCGGCGGGCTATGCGCAGCGTGCCTGCGAGACCTTTGTACTCCTCCTTGAGATCATATGTCAACACTTTGACGTTGGACGGCGCGTTGATGAACATACGGCCGAAAAATGGCCGCGTGGCCACGTATATCTCCATGTCAGGACGTGACTGAGCCAATGAATAGATGGCCGGCACAGTCATGGCTATATCACCGAGGGCGGAGAAGCGGAGCAGTACTATTCTCATGGATTTTGTATTGGTTAAAAGACTCTATAAAGTTAAAAAAGTTAAGATAATAGTTCGGTGTGATGTATGCTATTATCTTAACTTTTTGAGTTTTTTTAACTCTTTCGACTCACGGTCTTACTGATGGGTCACAACGAGCGGAGATATGCCTCCACGCCGTCGATGTCTTTGCGGTTGTCGACCGAGAGCGATTTGCAGTGGCAGTTGTAGTAATAGATGGGCATGTGGTTCTCGATGAAACGGAAAGAGTCGTTCTCCTCGATTTTCTCGATAGGTCCGCGGGGAGTGTTGTGATAGAAGTCGAGAGCCTTGCGGGTAAACGCGCCCACTCCAACAAACTTGTGGAACACATAGTCCATCGCACCCTTGGGATAGGGGATAGGTGAGCGTGAGATGAAGAGACAGCGGTTGTCGGCGGCGGTGACAATCTTGAGATTGGTTGCGTCGACCACCTCGACGGGGTTGGAGAAGTCGGTCATGAGGTTTGACACGAAAAAGTCGCCCGGCTGCAGTCCGTCGGGTATACACTGCACGATGGCGTCGCGGGTGAGAAGGGGCTCGTCACCGTTGACCATCACATAGAGGTCGGCCTCGATGCGGGTCGACACTTCATAGAGTCGTTCGGTGGCTGTGTCGTGATCGTCGCGTGTCATAATGACCTTGGCACCGAAACTTTCGGCCTTGGCCTTGATTTTTTCGCTGTCGGTGGCCACATAGACCTCCTCAAACAGTTCGACCTCCTTGCAGTGTTCATACACCCACTGTATCATGGGTTTGCCGAGGATGAGAGCCAGAGGTTTCTCAAAAAATCTGGTTGACTCGGCACGGGCCGGGATCACGCATATAATCTTCATGATGATGTTCGGATATTAAAATAGGTTGTTTTTTCTTCTTTTCGTTAACGTGTCTTATTGATATAGCCATCTGCGGTGTGACCAGAGCCACAGTCCGGGGCGGCGGCGTATTGTTTCCTCAAGCATTTCGAGATAGCGGCGGGTGTAGGGCGAGTCGCCTTCGAGGCTGGAGGGGATGATAGGTTTGACAGTGAATCGGTAGTGTCCGCGGCCTGTCTTCTCGACGTCGAGATACAGATAGGCCGCATTGACGCGGTCGCCTATCTCCTCGCCTCCCGGACTGAATGGAGTGCGCTGTCCGAGAAAGGTGGTGATGTGATGCGAGATGCTGCTGTTGGAGCGGTGGTCGGCTATGAAGCCGATGATGAATGGCACCTTGTCGCGATACCAGCGCAGCATGGTGCGGAACACTTTGTCCTGCTTGACCGACACGGGATTGAAGCGCGAGCGCACTTTGAGCATCAGACGGTCAAAGGCTTTGTCGTGCAGCGGCTTGTAGACCTGTGCACACAACTTCGGGCTCTTGAAGTGGCGCACTACTCCGGGCACGTATTCCCAGTTGGCGTAATGGCCGAGATAGAGCACTACGGGATGACCTTCATCGATGAGACGGTCCACGAGTTCGCCGCCTCTTACCTCGATGCGTCTGTCGGCCTGCCGGTCGCTCATGTGGAGGAGCTTGGCGGTCTCGACGATGTTGTCGGCAAACTGTGAGTAGAAATCCTTCTCGATTTCAAGCAGCTCGGCCTCTGACTTTTCGGGGAACGAGTTGCGGAGATTCATTCTTATCACCTTACGGCGATATTTCATGACTCTCGACAGTATGACTCTTAGACCGTCACTGATGGCATACAGCACCGGGAACGGCAATAGGGCGAGCGATGTGAAAAGCCCGCGGTAGAGGGCATATTTCACTTTTTCGCGCATATGATGTCAAGGATGTGGCGCACCACACGCGGTGTCGCGCCTGTGTTTTGCTTAACGTATTTGGCGGCACGTTTGGCTATGTACTGCACGCGGGCATTGTCGCGCTTGAGACGTTTGAACCACAGGTCAAGTTCCTCGGTGTCGTGTACGACTTTGCCTATGCCCAGACGCACCATCTCGGTCGGTGTGACCTTGCGGTGTATCTTGGGACCGAACGATACGGGGATGCCGTAGACCGAGGGCTCGATGACGCTGTGGAGCAACGGAGTGAAGCCTCCGCCGACATAGGCCCATGCGGCGTAGCGGTAGATGTAGGCCAACGCGCCGACAAAGTCGACTATCATTACCTGTGTGTCCGACATGTCGGTCTGTCCGTCACACTGCGAGTAGCGCACGCAACGGCCTTTGACCTTGCCCTCGATGTCCTTGAGTATATTTTCGTTGATTTCGTGGGGCACGATGATGAAACGGGTGTCGGGATGGCGGTTGGCCAGCTCGGTCACCATATCGAGGTCGCGGTCGTGGTGGATACTTCCGGCAAGAAACACTTTTTCCTTGCCCGTGAAGCGTTCGATAAGCTCGTCTTTCCAGGGTGTCGAGGCTACGAGGGCCACGTTGTCAAAGAGCGGGTCGCCGTTGACCGAGGCGTTGTCGATGCCGAGTTTACGGAGATTCCTTATCGAATTATCATCAAGGGTAAACACCTTGGAGAAACTCTTTATCGAGTTGCGATACAGACTGCCATACCATTTGAAGAACGGGCCGTCATCGCGTATGATAGCCGAGATGAGAAACGAGGGTATGCCTCGCTGCTTGAGTGCGTGGAGATAGTTGTGCCAGTATTCCGACACCATGAACACCGCGCAGTCGGGCCTCACGATGTCAAGAAACCGATTGACGTTGCTGCGGGTGTCGAGCGGCAGATAGAACACTCTGTCGATATCGCCCTTGCGGCGGCTCACGGCTTCATAGCCAGTCGGAGAGAAGAAGGTGATGACCACATTGCAGTCGGCCTGTCGCTTGATGGCCGATATGATGGGGCGCGCTATGCCATATTCGCCCAGCGATGCCGCGTGGAGCCACACGGTGGGCTTGCTGCGGTCGAGTGTCTCCATACCCTCGCGCACACGCTCTATCGCCACCCGCTGTCCGCGAGCGAAGCGCATGATTTTGGCCGCGCTGCTATCTGACACAAAGGCCGACGCGCCAAGGGTGGCGTATCGGGCGAGGCGCATAATTAAATCATATCTTCGTAGCATGAAGTGCTCTGGGTGGCGTTTGGTTTTTATTTACACTGCAATGCGGAGAGAGCGGTATATGCATTACAGCCGACAAAATTACGACTTTTTGTTGAGATATTCATACTTTTTTCACTAATTTTGCAACGCTATGGAAATTAGGTTTGACGATACAATAAGGGGCGCGGCCCCGGGGCTGACCGTGGTGACGGTAGAGGCCGATGTGACAAATGTCGAGACTTCCGACGAACTGTGGTCGCTGCTTGTCAGGGCCTGTGACGACATACGTTCGGTGACCGAACTGTCTGACATCAACAAGCGGCCGGGCATCAAGGCGACTCGCGATGTCTACAAAGCTCTCGGCAAGGAGCCCAACCGCTATCGTCCGTCGTCAGAGGCTCTGTGCAGGCGTGCTGTCAAGGGCATGGAGTTATATCGCATCAACGCGCTTGTCGACCTTATCAATGTGCTCTCGCTCCTGTCGGGCTACTCCATCGGAGGATTTGACGCGTCAAAGATTGACGGTGATGTGCTCACACTCGGAGTCGGTCGCGAAGGGGAGCCGTTTGAGGCCATCGGACGCGGGATGCTCAATATATGCGGCATGCCCGTGTATCGCGACAATACGGGCGGCATCGGCACGCCTACGAGCGACAACGAGCGTACAAAGCTCGACCTGTCCACCACGCGCCTGCTCATGTGCATCAATATTTACGGCGAGGAGATGCCGGCCGACGATGCCGCGGGCATGGCTGTGAATCTCCTTGAAAAATATGCCGAAGCCAATAATATAACCATTAATTATTACCGTCCATGAAGACTCTCCGCATGTATCCCTCCAGTCTCAATGACCGCTATCTCGACGAGGCGGCCGACACTCTCCTGAAGGGGGGTATAATCATTTATCCCACCGATACGCTCTACGCGCTCGGCTGTGACGCGCTCAACAACGGAGCTATCGAGCGGCTGTGTAAGGTCAAGGGGATGAATCCTCAGAAGCAGACGCTTTCCATAATATGTGACGGACTGTCGATGGCGAGTGAGTATGCACGCATCGACAATGAGGCTTTCCGTATACTCCGCGCCAATCTGCCCGGTCCGTTTACGTTTATACTTCCGGCATCCACCACTCTTCCCAAGGTGTTCAAGGGACGGCGCACGGTTGGTGTGCGTGTGCCCGACAATGCCATTGCGCGTGCCATAGCCGAGCGGCTCGGCCACCCGGTGCTGTCTACGTCAATCCCTCAGGATTGCGACGGGGTCGACCCTGTGACTCTCGCGCTGGAATATGAGGATGTGGCGTCACTGCTCATCGACGGTGGCGAGGGCGACGGTGTGCCGTCGACCGTAGTGGATATTACCGACAGCCGCAGTCCCGAGATAATCCGCGAAGGCAAAGGGGAGTTGTTATAGAGTTTAAAGTTTAGAGTTTAGAGTTTAGGCCATGCATGTCGTAAGATGTACTCCTCGGGAATATGGTGAACTGTTTGCGACACCGTCGCATGTGTTCAATACGGTTGAGTTCAACGAACTCAACCGTCACAAGTGTGAGGATATACATTATCTCACAATCTGTGACGACAAGGGCAAGGTGCGCTTTGGCGTTGTACTCGGCCTAAGAGGCGGAGTGCTGAAATCACCCTTCTCCGCTCCGTTCGGAGGCATCGAGGAGCGTGGCGTTCAGAGTGTCGAGCGGTATGTCGGAGCTGTTGACGCTCTGAGGCGATATGCGGCCGGTTGCGGATGTGGAGTCGTGATGTCTCTGCCTCCGGCGTTATATGACAGCCACAGTGTCTATGGCAAGCAGTATTGCGCCATGATGACCGGCGGGGCTCACACGTCATATGTAGATTATAACTATCATTATGACCTGAAGAGAGTGGACGAGTTTGAGCACTTGTGCAGCCGCGCCGCACGTAAGAATTTTGCCAAAGCCTCAAGATATGACTGGCATTTTGAAGTGCTTGACGGATGTGATGCCGACATAGAGCGGGTGTATGGCATAATCAAGGCCAACCGCGAAAGCCACGGTTATCCGTTGCGCATGAGTCTTGATGACGTCAAGGCCACTTCACGGATAATAAAGTGTAAGTTTATGGTCCTGTCGCATGAAGGCACGGATGTGGCCGCCGTGCTTGCCTATGATGTCTCACATGACATCTCCCAGGTGGTCTATTGGGGTGATGTGCCGGGATATTCCGAACTGCGGCCAATGAATAAGCTCGCCTATGAGACGTTTTGTCATTTTGCCCGATGTGGCCGGCTCATGCTCGACATAGGGCCCTCCTCTTCCGACGGCATACCCTCGCCCGGTCTGTGTGACTTCAAGGCGTCGCTCGGATGTATTCTTACTCCGAAATTTACAGTAGAGCTGTAATAGATACAAAAGAATCAAAATTATTACTGTCCGCTAAACTTTTTTTGAGCGATTGAAAAATTAGGGCTGATTCTTGCTAAGGCAAGCGACAAAAGTCGATTACCATTTGCAGGAGTCAGCCCTAATTAGTTATTTTTGGTGTCGTCAAACAAACCATGAATAACCATGAGCAAA
>NZ_CAJTCF010000012.1:0-62000 GCF_910574735.1 Duncaniella muricolitica
TTGCCGATACGGCCTGGAAAAGCGGACAATCGCCGCTTGACGCTATCCTTGCCCTCGTCTAATAAAGGCGAGCCAAATCATCATGTCTTTACTTTGGCTGAATAGTTACTATGGTTGCTCAAAGTGTTAAAAGAGATAAAATAGTTAAATAAGTTAAGAGGGTTAAAAGAGTTAAGTGTTGAGGGAAAAACAACAAAAAACAGGAGTACAGCATGTAGGAAATATTGCTGTACTCCTGTCTATTAACTTTCTTGACTTTCTTAACTTTATAGACTATAAGAATTACTTGGCAGCGGCGGCGCGGGCGCGCATGGCGGCCATTACTTTGCCTTTGCCTACGCGGATGAAGTCGAGTATCGGTCGTGAAGAGGGGCAAATGTAGCTGCAAGAGCCGCACTCGATGCAGTTGGCTATCTTTTCCTGCTCGGCTTCGTCATACTGCTTCAGACGCGAGAGTGTGCTGAGCAGGAACGGCTCGAGACCCATGGGGCAGACGTTGACACATGCGGCGCAGCGTATGCAGGGTTCCGGTTCGCGACGGTGGGCGTAACGCGGGTCGAGAAGTATGCCCGAGGTGCCTTTGATCATCGGGGTGTTGAGGGTCGATGCGGTGCGTCCCATCATTGGGCCTCCGAGGATAATTTTCTCATATTCCATGCCCGGCTCCACAAGAGTGGACAGCATGGTGCCCAGGGGAACGCGGAGGTTCTTGCCCTCGTTGCCGTCGTGGAGAGTGAGCACTCGGTCAAGGATGGGCTCGTTGTGATAGACGGCGCGATAGACGGCATAGGCTGTGGCTACGTTCTGGACGATGCAGCCTGTGGCGATGGGGAGTGCGCCCGAGGGCACTTCGCGGCCGGTGACGGCTGCGATGAGCTGTTTTTCACCGCCCTGGGGATATTTTACCTGCATGGTCATGACCTCGATGCCGGGAGCAGAGGCACAGGCTTCGGTCATGGCGACTATTGCCTCGGGTTTGTTGTTTTCGATGGCTATGACTGCGCGGTTGACACCGGCGGCACGCACCAGCAGTTGCACGCCCTTGACGATTTCGCGGGCGTTCTCGCGCATGAGCATGTCGTCACACGACAGGCACGGCTCACACTCGGCAGCGTTGATAATGACCACTTCGGCCTTGGAGCCGGGAGGGGGCATTAGTTTTACGTGGGCCGGGAATGTCGCTCCGCCCAGACCTACGATGCCGGCGTCCTTGATGAGCTCGATAATGGCCTTTGAGTCAAGAGCGGCAATCTCAGCGTCGGAGCGTTTGGGCTTGGTGTCGGCCATGGCGGCGGCATCGGCCTCGCGGTCGGCCTCGTCGCTCTTGATGTAGATGGCCTCGACGGGCATGCCCTGAGGAGTGCGGGCGGTGTCAATCTTGACTACGGTGCCCGAGATGGGGGTGTGGACGTGGGCCGACACGAAACCTCCGGCCTCGGCCACACGGTCGCCGCGCTTCACGTGGTCGCCTTTGGCTACGATGGGTTTGGCGGGCGCGCCGATGTGCTGTGCCACCGGGAGCACTACCTCGGCGGGAAGCGGCATGTTGACGATGGGTTTGCCGGCAGCTATCTTGTTTTCAGCGGGATGTACACCGCCGATTTTGAATGTATGCAGTTTCATTAGTGTTAGGGGCTGAAGGGGGTGGTTAGACTGTTGCGGCCTGGGGCTGCTTGTCGGCCTGAGGCTGAGCGGGCTCGGCTTTCTTCACGGGAAAGTTGACAGCGTGGATGGCGTGGGTCGGACACTGGTCGACACACTTCTTGCAGAGCTTGCATTTCTCAAAGTCAATGTAGGCGAGGTTGGAAGCCACAGTGATGGCCTCGTGGGTGCACGACTTGGCACACTTGGCGCAGCCGATACATGCCGCCTTACATTCCTTCATGGCCACGGCACCCTTCTCGCGGTTGGAGCAGGCTACGTAGACACGCATGCCGCGCGGACCTTTGTTGCGCAGCTCGATGATGGCGCGCGGACAAGCTTTGACGCATGCACCGCAGCCCACACATTTGTCTTCGATAACTTCGGGGAGACCTGTCTCGGGATTCATGCGCATAGCACCCCAGGGGCATGCTGTCACACAGTCGCCGCAACCCAGACATCCGCTGGGACAGGCTGACTCGCCGGTGCCGAGCGAAGCGAGCACGGAGCAAGTGGGCGCGCCCTCGAAGCGAGCCAGAGAGGGGCGCAGATCGCATGTGCCGTTACATTTTATGACAGCGATTTTGGGCTTGGCGGCTACAGCAGCCAGTCCGACTATCTCGCCGATTTTCTTCATTGTTTCAGTGCTTGACGAGGGACAGTTGAGGCCGTCGAGAGTGTCGGCACACACGCAGGCCGCGGCAAAGTCGCGACATCCGCTACGTCCGCATCCGCCGCAGTTGGCTCCGGGCAGCAGAGCCTCAACCTCGTCGATGCGAGGATCCTCCTGTACATGAAAACGGCGGGCCACTACAAAGAGCACGGCGGCACCGACGATTCCTATGATTCCGAGGACGATGATTGATAGGATAATAACGTTCATGGTATGTTTTTGAGTTTTAGAATTATAAGGGGATAAGGTTCAGACGGGGCGCACTGTCCATATAATCTTCTGTGCAAGCTTCTTGCGACAGAGATAAAGCCCCAGGTCATAGACGGCGAGTGTAGCAAATCCGGCCACGAGCGAAACGGCTCCGCTTTGCGGCCATATCAGGCGCACACCGAGTATGACGCCTACAAAAAGTATGGTCGGCAGCAGGAGTGCCCACCATGTGGCCCGCAGGGTCGAGCCTGACGAGGCTATCACTTCCACGCGCTGTCCTACGCTGTAACGCGAGGCTATGGGGGTGTCAATGGTAATCGACTCGCCACCACCGTCGGAGCTGTCCTTATTGCACAGCGAAGCCACCGCGCATCCGTCGCAACTGCATGAGCCGTCGGTGCGAAGTGTCAGTGTTGAGTCAGTGACGTGTGTGATAGTGCCGGAGTGTGTGACGTAATCCTGCTTCATGGTAATAATTCGCCACAAAGTTACAGTTTTTCTAAAAAACTCGCAACTTTTATGTTTAAAGAGTTTACAAGATGTGTGTTTCTCGACAATCTGATGTATTGCATCGAGGTGATGTGTCGGGAAAACTGTCGTGTATGTATTATTTAACAGGCAATGCTATATATTCTTAAATCATGGGAGAGGGGGGTGAACCATGGGGCGACCGGGCATGTTGTAATTGGCGAAAACAGCTTCACGGAGAGGCTGTGGACAATACCATATTGTGTTAGAATTATATGATGACAGCATTATAGAATAAGAAACAAAAAACGTGAACGACAACATTAAAAAATAACAATCAAAAAACAACAAACAAGAAACAGAAAATGGAATCAATTATCAACACTCACATCCCCGAATTTAAAGTACAGGCTTATCACAACGGCGAGTTCAAGACCGTGACCGATAAGGATGTGCTTGGCAAGTGGGCTGTATTTTTCTTCTATCCCGCCGACTTTACCTTTGTATGCCCTACCGAGCTGGAGGACATGGCCGAGAAGTATGAGGAATTCAAGCGTCTCGGAGTGGAGGTCTATTCGGTGAGCACCGATTCGCATTTCGTGCACAAGGCATGGCATGACGCGTCGGACAGCATCAAGAAGATACAGTATCCTATGCTTGCCGACCCGACCGGTGTGTTAAGCCGTGCGTTCGGAGTGATGATCGAGGAGGACGGCATGGCCTACCGAGGCACATTTGTCAGCAATCCCGAGGGTCTTATCAAGCTCGTCGAGATTCAGGACAACAGCATCGGCCGTAATGCCGAGGAGCTTCTCCGCAGGGTGGAGGCCGCACAGTTTGTGGCCACTCACGACGGCGAGGTTTGCCCGGCAAAGTGGAAGCAGGGTCAGTCGACTCTCAAGCCCAGCATTGATCTTGTAGGCAAAATCTGACCTCGGGTCTGATATTTGTCAGAAAACTTAACCGGGGGGAGACATAGGGACATCAATCCGTTAGCGGGTCGGTCGGCTGTGTCTCTCTCCTTATTTATTTAATCAACAAAACATACAATTATGCTTGATCAGGAAATACTTCAGCAACTTAAGGGAATCTTTGCTAAAATAAAGTCGCGGATAACGTTCAGCATGCAGTCGAAGGGTGAGTCGGAGGCTTCGGCCGAGATGGCATCCTTTCTTGACGATGTGGCTTCGACGTCGGATAAGTTTGACGTGCACAAGGCGGAGGCCGATGTCGAGGCTCCGACTTTCGAGATAGTGCGTGACGGCACTCCGACCGGAGTGAGGTTTTGCGGCATACCCAACGGCCATGAGTTTACCACGCTGCTGCTGGCTGTGCTCAATGCCGACGGACAGGGTAAGAATCTGCCCGACGAGGCCTTGTGTGCGCGCATCAAGGCTCTGAAAGGTCCGGTGAAGCTACGCACGTTTGTGTCGCTGACCTGTACCAATTGTCCGGATGTGGCTCAGGCTCTTAATGTGATAGCGTTGCTCAATCCGGGCGTGGAAAACACTGTGACCGACGGTGCCGTGGTGCCCGCGTTGGTCGAGGAGCTTAACATTCAGTCGGTGCCGACGGTCTATGCCGACGGGACGTGTCTGAGTGTGGGCCGTTCGTCGCTCGGCGATCTGCTCGAGAAACTTGAGACGCTCTACGGGGCTGACGAGAACGCGCAGGTGTCGCCCGTGACGCGCGAGTATGACGTCGTGGTGATGGGCGGAGGTCCGGCCGGCGCGTCGGCTGCCATCTATTGTGCCCGCAAGGGTTTCAACACGGCTGTGGTGGCCAAGGCTATCGGCGGTCAGGTGCGTGAGACGTTGGGTATAGAGAACATGATTTCGGTGCCCAAGACCACGGGCTCAAAATTTGCGGCCGACCTCAAGGAGCATCTGGGCGAATATGCGATAGATGTATTTGAGAACCGTACGGTCGACTCGGCTCAGGTGGACGGTCAGTCAAAAGTGCTGACCTGTGGCAACGAGACTTTCAAGAGCAAGGCTCTGATAATTGCCACAGGAGCCGGATGGCGACGCCTGTCGGTGGACGGCGAGGCCGAGCATATAGGTCACGGCGTGGCATTCTGTACGCATTGCGACGGTCCGTTCTATGCCGGTATGCGTGTGGCTGTGGTCGGCGGCGGCAATTCGGGCATCGAGGCTGCCATAGATATGGCGGGAATGTGTCCGCATGTCGATGTGTTTGAATATATGGATTCGCTCAAGGCCGACGGTGTGTTGCAGTCCAAAGTTGCGTCGCTCCCTAATGTGGATATACATCTGTCGTCGCAGGTGATGGAAATCGTAGGTGACGGCAGGGGTGTGTCGGGCATCAAGGTCAAGGACCGTGTGTCGGGCGCAGAGACAGTCTATCCGGTCTCGGGAGTGTTTGTACAGGTGGGTCTTGTGCCCAACAGTTCGCTGTTTGCCGGTATGTTGCCGATGACCAAGGGTGGCGAAATCATAGTCGACGAGCGTTGCCGCACGTCGGTGACCGGTGTCTATGCCGCCGGTGATGTCACCAATGTGCCTTACAAGCAGATAATCGTTGCTATGGGCGAAGGTGCCAAAGCTGCCCTGTCGGTATTTGAGGATGCAATGAGGTCTGTTCTCTGATAGTTTATAGAGTTTAGAGTTTATAGAGTTTATAAACTTTCTAAACTATAAGAGTATAGACCATGTGGGCTACGATGGCGGCGATGAGACCTCCGATGGTGTGGGAAAGAATGGCTTTGGGGGTTAGTTCGCGATAGCCGAGTGAGTCGAGCATGGCTGTGTGGGTGCTGAGATAACCGCTCCAGCACATGCCTATGGCTGTGAATACGGCTATGGCGTTGCCGTCGATCCATCCTTGTGCGGCGAAGTTGGGCACGAGGCTCAGGGCCGCGCCTACGGCTCCGAGGGCTGTGATGGGGAAGGCTACGAGATGGGGGTCGTTGAACCCGAAGAGCCACTGAAACACTACGTCAATCTTTGAGGCGAGCCAGGGGAGCAGTTCGATACCTTCATAGGCGGCTCCCGTGTAACCTTCGGCCGATGCTCCGAAGGTGAGTATCATCACAAGCGTCGAGATGATGAGCACGCCGGGAATGATGGCTATGCCGACGTCGACACCTGTGCGTCCGCCGTCAAGCAGCGAGTTGAGCACGCGGATGAATGTTGATTTCGACTCCACGGTCGCCTCCTTCTCTTCGGGATGGTCGGTGTCGGCTGCGATGGCGTCCTCGTTGGCAAACGAGGGGTAGGCCTTTATGACGAAATACTGCATGAGACGTGTCGAGACGATGCATCCGCAGAACGCGCCGAAGAGGCCTATAAGCGGTTCGATATAGTAGCCTTGTCCGACCATGAAGACCATGACCAGAAGGCCCATGCCGAAAGCTGTGCCGAAGTTGGTGAGAGAGATGTATTGATATTTCTTGAAGTAGCGGCAGAAGCGTCGGCCCTGCGAGAGCGAGATGATGGCGGGATTGTCGCTGAGAAATGTCATGGTCGCTCCGAGTGCGGCCACGCCGGGGAGGTTGAAGAGGGGGCGCATGAGGGGGCGCAGGATGTTTTCGAGGAGTTTGACCACGCCAAATTCTACAAAAAGTCGTCCGATGGCTCCGGTGACCACACATATGCCCATGAGGTAAAACACAGTGTTGAGCAGCAGGTCGTGGGCTGTGTGCATGATGGTGTTGAGCATGTTGGGGATGCCCATAATCGAGCCGATGTACCAGAATAGACCGATTACGATGGCCAGACACGGCACTCCAGTCGGGATGAGGCGGGTGAGGGAGAATGGACGCGATGCGGCCGGGGTGTTTTCAAGCTGTTGCATTGTGATTGGATGGTATGGAGGTAAGGATTCAGATGGGGGGGAGGATTATCGTTTGAACGAGAGGAGGTTCATGTTCCACTTCACGCCGACGTCCACGAGTGTGGTCTTGTTTTGCATCACGTCGGCCGAGTTGGCGTTTTTACCCCATGAGTAAAACACGTTGGCGTGCACTCGCAGGGTGCTGCGCTTGTCGGCCAGGGGGAAATATTCGACACCGGCACCGGCCATCTTCAGTTCGGTGCCCGGAGCTACGCAGAGGTCGGCGTCCGAGCGGGTGTTGTTGACGTCATAGGTCATCTTGCCGAATACTTTCCATCGCTGAGAGGGAGTGTAGGCAATCTCGCCCATCACCGACATGTCGCGCAGCAGGAATGTCTGGCCCGACGAGGCGCGGTTCATGAGGTCGAGCTCAAGCGAGAGGCGTCCGAATGAGAATTTATTGCCGAGAGCGAGATAACTGATGTAATGTCCGGGAGCATATTCGATGAGGTTGGCTGACCATATGGAGCTGTATATGCCGTGGGAGCCGTTCCACATGAGGTTGTAGGCATACATGTCGCGGTCGGATGGGGTGAAGAAGGGGCTTTCGCAAAACTGGAACGTGAGACGGTCGGATGCCGACGGCCGGAAGCTGACTGACGCTCCGATTTCGTAGCAGGGGATGTTGTTCCAGAACACCGAGCATCCGTAGAGGTCAATCGGCGCGCGGTCATATTCCCATCCGCCGATGGCCACTACCTGCTTGCCTCCGGCCACCGACCAGCGGCCGAAATCATAGTTGAGGTATATCCAGTCGGTGGCGTCAAAAAACGAAGCGTCCTTGTGGGGCTTGTTGAGCCGTTGTCTCCATGAGTAGCTCAGAGCGTCGGTGATGTTGCCGTCGGCTTGGATGTTGATGTATTTGCCTTCAAATCCGGAGTTGTCTTTGACTGTCTTTCCGTCATTCCAGTCGCGCTGATAGTCGAGGCGAGCCTCGGCCTGAAATTTCAGAAGGGTGTCGGTGGCCGGCTCGTCGGCATGTGCATACACTGCGGTGGCCGCACATAGGGCAAGGAATATTTTTCTCATGATGATTGGTATAATTTAAGGTAAGGCAAAGATATGGCAAATTTCACATATTTTTGTATAAAAGGGATGAAAATTTTGTGATACTAAAAGACAAAAGCCCCGAAAGAGACAAAAGTTTTATGCTCATCGGTTGCTAATCAGGTATTTATGCAACCTGTTAAAACTTTATGTCTCTCTTGGGACTTTTGTCGTCAGCGCGTGTGAGACGCGTTTATGTCTACTTTTTCAGTTCAAACGGTATGGTGGCGCGGATGTCGGTCGAGGATGAGCCTATGTAGGCTTTGAACCGGCCCGGCTCGGCAATCCATGACGATGAGGCGGGGTCGTAAAACTTGAGATCATCGCCTGTTACGGTAAAGGTCACTGTCTGCTCGGCTCCGGGGGCGAGGGTGATTTTGTCAAAACCCTTGAGTTCCTTGACGGGGCGAAGCACCGAGGCTTCGTCATCGCCGATGTAGAGCTGGACAGTCTCCTTGCCCTCGCGGCTGCCGGTGTTTTTAACGGGGATTGTGATGGTGAGAGTCTCGCCCTCGCCGATGGTCTTGGCCGAAGCGACAGGCTTGCCGTAGATGAAGGAGGTGTAGCTCAGGCCGTGGCCAAACGGATAGAGGGCCGGGATTTTCTTGGTGTCGTGCCAGCGGTAGCCCACGAGCACATCCTCAAGATATTCCTGCCTGATGGAGTCGCCGGGATAGGAAATGGCACCGAAATGATGCGCGCCGTTGTCCTCGAGACGGGCAGGGAAGGAGAAGGGGAGCTTGCCCGAGGGGTTTACCTTGCCCGAGAGCACGTTGGCAATCGACTTGCCGGCCATTGAGCCGAGATACCAGCCCTGGACAATGGCAGGCACTTTTTTCTCCCACGGCATCTCGACGGCATTGCCGCTCAGGAGCACAACCACGAGATTGGGATTGACGGCCGCAAGTTCATCGATAAGGGTGGGCTGTCCGAAGGGGAGTCCGTATTCCTGACGGTCGCCGCCCTCGCAGTCCTGGAAATGGTTTTTGTTGAGTCCGCCGACAAATATCACGAGTCCGGCTTCGCGGGCCATCTCTACGGCCTTGGCGCGGAGCGAGTCGGTAACCTCGGGGGAGATTACATCGGCGTGGCCATACATCGGGCGGCCCGACATGTAGCCTTGGGTGTACTCGATTTTGTCGCCGTAGAGGTTTCTGAGTCCGTCGAGCGGAGTTACGATATCCTTAGGTTTGAGTTCCGACGAGCCGCCTCCGGCCATGAGGTTGCGGGTGGCGTTCTCGCCCACCACAAGAATCTTGCCATAGCGGTCGGCGTCGATGGGGAGCAGGGCGGGCTGCTTTTTGGCTACGGGAGCGTTTTTGAGCAGTACGATACCCTCGTTGCCAATCTCCTCGGCCACGGCATAGTGTTCGGGAGTGGCTACGGAGCCATAGGGCTTCTGACGATTGGCGGCCGTGCGGAAATTAAGGCGCAGCAGACGGCGCACCTTGTCGTCGAGTCCCGACACGGGCACTTCGCCCTTCTCGAGCATGGCGAGATAAGGGTTGGCAAGGTAATAGTCGTCGGTGGTAAACTCGCTTTCCGAGGTCAGGCCGTTGGTGTAGGAGCCCATCTCGAGGTCAAGACCGTAGAGTGCGGCCTCGCGTGTGTCGTGCGCGCCGCCCCAGTCGGTGATGACCACTCCGTCAAACTGCCAGTCGTCCTTGAGAATCTTGTTGAGGATAAGTTCGTTGTGACAGGCATGCTGGCCGCGCACCTTGTTGTAGGCTCCCATTATGCTCCATGCCTTGCCCTCCTCGACAGCTTTTTTGAAAGCAGGGAGATATATCTCGTAGAGCGCGCGGTCGCTGAGATTGACATCGATGTGGCCGCGCCACTGCTCCTGGTTGTTGAGCGCGTAGTGCTTGACACAGGCTGCGACACCGTTTTTCTGCATCTCGCGGATATAAGGCACGACGAGTACGCCGGCCAGATAGGGGTCTTCGCCCATATACTCGAAGTTGCGGCCGTTGAGCGGAGTGCGGTAGATGTTGACGCCCGGGCCGAGCATCACGTCTTTCTCGCGATAGAGAGCTTCTTCGGCCAGGGCGTTGCCATAGAGCCCCGAGAGAGAGGGATTCCATGTGGCGGCCAGTGCCGTGAGGGCCGGGAAGGCGGTAATTGAGTCGTTGGTGCGACGTGAGTAGCCCCAGTCGTTCCAGTTGATTTCGGCACGCACGCCGTGGGGGCCGTCGCTCATCCAGAGGTCGGGGATGCCGAGACGCGGCACACCGGCCGAGGCAAATTTGCCCTCGGCGTGACACATGGCCACCTTCTCGCGGAGGGTCATACGCTTGAGCGCGTCCTCGACACGCTCTTCAATGGGGCGCGACTCGTCCTGATAGACCGGCACTTCGGCCTGTGATACAGACGAGAACGACATCATAAAAGCCAGTATTGGCAGTGTATAGTGTTTCATATCAACAAAAATTTTTCCAAAGGTACTATAAAATCCTTATACTGTTGTTATAGTTGGCGTTGACCACCGTTGTGGTGGGACGCAGTGATGGCGATGTGGCCGTTATGGTGACAGGGCCTTCTGTGCCGTCGCTCTGCACGATGAGCATGGCTTTACCATAGAAGGCTTTGCGCTTGTTGTCCTTGAACCGTTCGAGCGATGTGGGCGAGCCGTTGTCGACACCGGCGTTGAAGCCTGCGCCGGTGACGTCAAATGTCACCAGATTGTCGGCCAGCGGACAGAGGTTGCCGGAGCGGTCAATGATTTCCACAAGCACATAGCTGAGGTCTTTGCCATCAGCTGTAATCATGGAGCGGTCGGGGGTGAGGCGTATGGCGTAAGGCTCGCCGGCTGTGCGTATGATTTTTTCAGCCACCATGCGTCCGTCCTTCCGGCTCACGGCGCGGAGTGTGCCGGGCTCGAAGGGTAGACGCCACGACACATGATATTTGCCCGGCTCGAGTGAACGGATGCCCTGCGACTCGCCGTTGAGGAAGAGCTCTACTTCATCGGCATTGTTGTAGTAGGCCCACATGTCTACGGTCTGTCCGGGCTCCCAGTTCCAGTGAGGGAAGAGGTGTAGCACCGGGGTGTCGGGACGCCATTGCGACTTATACATATAATATATGTCCTTGGGGATACCGGCCAGGTCGACGATGCCGAAATAGGAACTGCGCGCGGGCCATCCGAAGGGAGTGGGTTCACCGAGATAGTCGAAACCTGTCCATACAAACTGGCCCGAGATGAAATCTTTCTCCTGTACGTGGCGCATGGTGCCCTCGTGGGTGTTGCCCCAGGGCACGTGGCAGTTATCGTAGGAGGAGCATGAGAATGACTCGTCATAGAAGGGTATGTCCCAGCGCACGGGCCATATGTACATCGAGTCGGAGGGCATGCGGTAATAGCCGCGGGTCATCAGACCGGAGACACTCTCGGTGATGATGAACGGTTTGCCGGGAAACCATTTCGGCACCGAGTCAAACCAGTCGTCGTGATAATTGTAGCCGATGAGGTCGAGCGCGCCCGAGCGAAAGAGGTGATTGCCCGGATCGGGCTCGTTGCATCCGGCAGTGATGGGGCGGGTAGGGTCGAGGCTGCGGGTCATGTCGGCCAGCTTGCGTGTGAGCATTGAGTTGACGCTCATTTCGTCGCCTTCGGCCGCAAGTTTGTCCTTGCCGTGGCCGAAGTTGAGTATCAGGTTGGCCTCCTCGAGCGAGAGAGTGTCGGCACTGGCATCGTTCCACTGCTCGAGTACTTCGTTGCCGATGCTGTTGATGATTACCGAGGGATGGTTGCGGTCGCGGCGTATGAGGTCGGAGAGGTCGCGCTCGTGCCATTCGTCGAAATAGCGCGAGTAGTCGTGAGAGGTTTTCTTCTTGCGCCACATGTCGAAGGTCTCGTCCATGACGAGTATGCCCATGCGGTCACACAGGTCGAGCACTTCGGGAGCGGGTGGATTGTGGGAGGCACGATAGGCGTTGGCACCCATCTCCTTGAGTATTTCGAGCTGACGTTCGAGTGCGCGGGTGTTGACAGCCGCGCCGAGCGCGCCGAGGTCGTGGTGCATGCACACGCCGTTGATTTTCATCGGGCGGCCGTTGAGTGAAAACCCTTTTTTTGCGTCGAAATTAAAGTAGCGGAGTCCGGTGTTGATCTCGTAGAAGTCAATCATCTGTCCGGTCTTGGCGTCCTGGACAAATGTGACGAGTTTATAGAGATATGGGTCGTCGGTGCTCCATAGATGAGGATTGGCGATGTCGAGGGTGGAGTTGAGAGTCACTTCAGGCTTTTTGCGGGTGAGAGTGACAGTCAGCGGCTCGGTCTTGGCCAGCATTTTACCGCTGCCAAGAAGAGCTGAGTAGAGCTGCACTTTGCGAGTGTCGCGTGTGTGGCTCACCAGTTGGGTGGCGATGTCGATGGTGGCCAGAGAGTCGGTGACGGCTGTCATGACGTGTTGTCCCCACAGAGGGATGTGGATGTCGCCGTGAGAGCGGAGCCACACGTTGCGATAAATGCCGCAGCCGGAATACCAGCGGGAGTTGGGCTGCTCGGCATTGTCGACGCGCACGGCTATGACGTTGTCGCCGTCACGGTCGAGCCACGGGGTAAGGTCATAGCTGAACGGAGCATAGCCGTAGGGGCGTGTGCCGAGTTCATGTCCATTGATGTAGACGGTCGAGTTCATGTAGGCACCGTCAAAATCAATCATCAGATTGCTACGTTTCTGGATATCGTTAAGAGAGAACGTCTTGCGATACCATCCCACTCCGCCCGGAAGAGCTCCGCCGCCTGTGCCTGAGGGGTTTGACTCGGAAAAATCGCCCTCAATAGCCCAGTCGTGGGGGAGTGAGAGGCTGCGCCAGTGAGAGTCGTCATAGGAGGAGTCCTTATAGTGAGCCGAGTCGGCAAGCATGAACTTCCATCCGTCGTTAAACGACTCTGAGCGCGGGTCGCGCGCGTATGTGAAAAAAGTGGCAGCCACGCCCATGAGGGCGAGACATGCCACTTTTAAATAATTTACCTTAGAAAGCACCTTTTTTAATTAGTAATTAGCAATTAGTAATTAGCAATTAGTAATCTTTTGTTCAATTAGTAATCTTCTGACAATTAATAATTAAACAAAAGATTGCTAATTATAATTTAACGCTCTTGGCTGAGCCGTTGTAGGCTACTGTCACGCCCTTGTTGGCGCGGTCAAAGCCGCGGGGCTTGTCTTTCGACACCTTCACGATGTTGAATTTACGTGTGGTGAGCATGCCGGGGAATCGTCCCTGACGCTCTCCGATGACAAGTGTCGACTTGGCATCGTCCCAACGCATGGGAATGATGGTGTACTGGCCTTTCTCGTAGTTGTAGTTCAGACCTTCGTCCTCATAGAGCAGGAACTCACCGTTCTCGCCGGCATAGACGTATAGGTCGATGATGTCGGCTGACTTTTCGGCACTCCACTGCATGGAGGGACCGAAGGGAATGATGGAGCCGGAGCGGGCGTAGAGAGGTATGCGCTCATAGGGAGCGGGAACATTGAGAGTCTGTCCTCCGTCGACGGCTTTGCCGGTGTAGAAATCATACCATGTGGCACCGGCGGGGAAGTATACCTCGCGCGATGTGGCACCGTAGGTGTAGACGGGAGCTACGAGCAGGGCGGGACCAAACATGTATTCGTCGCCGATGTTGCGTGTGGCCTTGTCGGCCGTGAAGTCCATGACGAGCGGACGCATGATGGTGTAGTCCTTGAAGTGGGTCATGCCGGCAAGCGAGTAGATATAGGGCATGAGGTCGTAACGCAGTTTGGTGTAGTAGACCACCGACTTGTAGGCGGGATGTGACTCGGGAGCGATGTTGAAGATTTCGCGATAGGGCCACTGGCCGTGGGCACGGAAGAGGGGCGAGAATGCGCCAAACTGATACCAGCGAGTGTTGAGTTCGCGCCACTCTTTCATGTCGGGAGTCTCTCGACCGGTCTTGGCGGCTTCGGCAGCGGCGGCTACATAACGGTCTTCGACGCAGAATCCGCCTATGTCCTGGGTCCAGTAGGGGATGCCTGAGGCCGCAAAGTTTAGGCCGGCTGAAATCTGGGCTTTCATGTCTTCCCAGCGGGTGGCAATGTCACCGCTCCATGTGGCGGTGGAGTAACGCTGCTGGCCGGCAAATCCCGAGCGGGTCAGCAGGAAGACGCGCTTGTCGGGGTCGACTCCGCGCTGTCCGTCATAGATGGCCTCAGCATTCATGAGACCGTAAGCATTGAAATATTTGGTAGATGGGCCGAGTGCAGTTGGTGTGATAAGGTCTTTGCGATACTGTAAGTCGGTGCAGTCGCGAATGTTGGGCTCGGAGGCGTCCATCCACCAGGCGTCTATGCCGAGGGGATAGTAGTGTTCCTCCATCTGGTGCCAGAAGAGTTTGCGGGCATCGGGGTCGTAGGCGTCATAGAATGAGCTGAGATAGCCGGGGCCTACCCAGTCGCGTATGCTGTCCTGAACGGGGAGCTTATACATCCAGCCGTTCTTGTCAAACTCCTTGTAGTGGTCGGTGGTGACGTAGAATTTGGGCCATACCGAAATCATCACGCGTCCGTTCATGGCGTGAATCGAGTCGACCATGCCTTTGGGGTCGGGGAAACGGTCGCGGTCAAACTCGTGGCTACCCCAAGAATCTTCCTTCCAGTGGAGCCAGTCGATGACGATGTTGTCGATGGGGATGTTGCGACGGCGAAATTCGGCGAGAGTCGAGAGCACCTCTTCCTGGGTGTTGTACTTTTCGCGGCTCTGCCAGTAGCCCATCACCCATTTGGCCATGATGGGGGCTTTGCCGGTGAGAGTGCGGTAACCCTTGATGACATCGTCCATGTCGTCGCCATATATAAAGTAATAGTCGATCTGCGACTGCATTTCGCCCCACCAGCTCATCTGCATCTGCTCCTTGTCGCTGCGTGGCGAGTAGGCGCGCAGACCGCAGTAGGCTACGGAGCCGTTGGGCTGCCACTCGATCTTGACGGGCACACGCTGTCCGGCCTCGAGATTGACGCTGAATTTGTAGGAATTGGGGTTCCAGGCAGTGCGCCAGCGTTGGGGGACTACTTCCTTGCCGTCGATGGTTACGGTGATGTAGCCCGAGTAGTAGAGTATGAACTTGTATTCGCCCGACTCGGTGGCTTCGATGTCGCCTTCATATTCCACATGGCTGCCAGAGTAGTTGAAATCCTGCGGGAGATTGACCACATGCTTGAGCTCCTTGCGTATGAGATGCTCGAAGTAGATGGAGTCCTCGCGCTGCACTATCTGAGGAGTGTCGGCCCCCTTGGGAGTGTAGGTGCCTGTCAGCGCGCCTTCCTTGCCATCCTTGTCATAAATCTTGAACACCTGGCCGAGCTGGCGGTAGGGCTCGGGGTTGCCGAAGCGGCACAGCGAATAGCTGTCCCAGAGGATGCCGTAGTTGTCGGTCGACACCACGAAGGGCACCGACACCTTGGTATTATATTGGAAAAGTTCTTCGTTGCGTCCCTTGTAGTTGAATTCGTCGCTCTGATGCTGACCGAGTCCGTAGATGCCCTCCTCGTCGCTCAGAGATTCGAATACCTGGCGCACGGTGTAGCCTTTGGTGTCCTCGACCTCTATGGGCGAAAATTCGCGTCCGCCGTCGGCTTCCGACACTATCAGCCGGCCATCCTTGTCGTAAAATTTGACGTCGCCCGAGGCGAGGCTGACGGTGGCCCGCACTTCGGAGGTGATGACCGAGATAGCCGAGTCGGCCTCCTCGACGGTAAATTGTGTTTTATTCTCCTGCGGCACTACCACAAGGCTGCCGTCGTTGGCAAATTTCTTGTCGGGAGTGGCCGATACGCGGATGATTTTGTCGCCAAGCACTTGCAGACGCACTTTGCGGACACCATTCTCCGTCGCCGGGGTGAGATTGACAGTAATCCCGTTGTCGTTCTTACTGTACTTGCCTTCGGAGCAGCCGGTCATGACCATGGCCAGAGCCGCGCTCAACAGGGAAGCCGAGAAATGTCGAAATTTCATGGAGTTAGTTTTTATGACGCGGATGCCCTGGAGGACAGTCCGCAAATGTTTTCATTCACAAAGTTACGAAATTAATCAGAGAACGATGTTGACATATGTTGACACTCTCTGATTCAAATGATTTGTCATATGTATCAAATGTTAACTTAAAGTGGTCGGATTGTTGCCTGTTCCTTTGTTTCCTGGTAGGCGGATGGCAACATGCCAAACTCGTCGCGGAAATATTTGCTGAAATTGCGCGGACTGTTGAATCCTACCTGATAGGCCACTTCCGAGACATTGAGCTGACTCTCGCGCAGCAGTTGGGCGGCGCGTTTGAGGCGTATGAGGCGTATGAACTCGATGGGAGTCTTGCCCGTTGTGGTCTTGAGTTTTTTGTAGAGATGCACGCGGCTCATGCCGAGATGGCTGCTCAGCTCCTCGACCGAGAGTTCGGACCGCTTCATGTTGGACACAACATATTTCACGGCTTTCTCGACCATCTTCTCGTCGAGCGGGGTAATGGGAATGCTTTCGGGCTCGGGGTCGATGAGGCGGCTGCCGCGTGTGCCGGATGTGAGGGCCACGAGGCGTTTCATGCGCAGGATGAGCAGTTCGATATTGAACGGCTTGGTGATGTAGTCTTCCACGCCGAGCGTGAGCATCTCGACCTTGGCATCCTCGCCGCTTTTGGCCGAAAGCACGATTACCGGTATGTTGCCAAGCTCCTTGTCGGCCTTGATGCGGCGTGTGAGCTCTACTCCGTCGACTCCGGGCATCATGAGATCGGTGATTATGATTGATGGTTTTAGAGAGCCGAGCAGTCTTAGAGCCTCGCTGCCGCTGCCCACTGTGACCACATGGAAATCGCGTCCCAGGCCGTCTTTGAGAAACTCGAGCATGTCGGCGTTGTCATCGACCACAAGAGCTGTCGGTCTTGCCTGAGGTTTGGCTATCGGTTCGGCCGGCCGTGTGCGACACGGCTCGTCAAGCATCTGGGCTATGGCGGCCGAGGCCTGGGCGGACGCCGGAGCCGGCTCGGGGAGTGTGACGGGCGGTTTCTCACATTCGACAACCGGGAGAGTGATTTCAAACACCGCACCCGTCGGAGTGTTGTCGGACACCTCGACGTGTCCGCCATGCAGCTCAACATAGTCGTGCACAAGGCTCAGACCGATGCCGTAGCCTGTCGTGGCGGGGTCGGACGCTGCTTCCTTGGACTGATAGAAACGCTCGAATATGTGGCGTTTGTCCTCGTCGCTCACGCCCGGGCCTGTGTCGGATACGGATATTATCACGTTGCCCTCGTCCTTGAGGCGGATGCCGATGGTCACGCTTCCGCCCGAGGGTGTGAATTTGAGAGCATTGCCTATAACATTGGTCATCACCTTGTAAATCTTCTGCTCGTCATATCGCATGTAGAGCGCGGGGATGTCGGAGGTAAATCGCAGTTTTATCCCTCCCGATATTGAAAGTCCGTTAAATGAGCTGCATACATTTTCGAGAAAAGCTACCAGTTCGCCATCGGACGCTTTGAGCGTAAGGCCCGACATCTCGCTTTTGCGGAAATCAAGCAGTTGGTTGACCATCGCGAGCAACTGGTCGGCATTCTTGCGCATGAGTGCGAGCCGCTTCATATGCCGTTCGTCACCCCCTTCCTTAATCATGGTGTCGAGCGGCGACATGATGAGGGTCAGAGGAGTGCGCAGGTCGTGGCTTATATTGGTGATAAATCGGAGTTTCATCTGATTGACTTCCTCTTCTTTCTTGAGGGCGTCGGCTCTACGCTTTTCGTTGAAACGCCGGCGTTCTCTCTGTCTGATAATCACATAGACGCCATAGATAGCTCCGAGCAACATAACCATATAGGCCAGACGGGCCCATACGGTCCAGTAGAACGGCTCGTGTACCACTATTTCGAGAGCGGCGGTGTCTTCGCTCTCAAATCCGTCGTTGTTTCTGGCCTTGACAAGCAGAGTGTAACGTCCGGGCGAGAGATTGGTGTAGGTGACATGGTTGACACCCGGTTCGGTGGACTGCCAGTCGTCGTTGAATCCGTCGAGCTTGTAGCTGTAGACCGTTTTTTCGGGGAGCACATAATTGTCGGTGGCAAAATTGACGGTAATGTCTCTGAAGTCGTGGCTGAGATCTATCTTGCGCGAACGGTTGATGGCACGGTCGGTCACCACGCGTCCGCGAGATTTCTGTCCGGGTGAGACTTGGCTGCCGTCGACACGCAGTGAGGTGAACATTACCCTTGGAGCCCGGTTGTTGAGCCTGATTTTGGCAGGGTCGAAATAGTTGATGCCGTAGAGACCGCCCACGAGCATCTCGCCCGAAGGCAGGAGGGCGAGAGACCGCTGGTTGAAGTCGCTGTCCTGCAGGCCGTCGCGGGAGTCGTAACTGCGGTCGGTAGTGGTGATAAGGCCGGAGTCGGAGTCGTATTTCACCTGAATGTGTATCAGCCGTCCGCCTTCGGCCGCCCATATGCCTCCCTCTTTGTCCTCCTGAAGTCCGATAACGTATGACGCACCTTTGCGACCTTTGACCTCAATGTCGTGGATGCGTCTGAAGTGCGGGTCGTAGACCTTTATGCCTCTGTGAGAAGCCACCCACACGAGTCCGCGTGAGTCGACCGTGATGTCAATCATGGTGCCCGGGTCAAAGCCTTCGAGTATCTCGGCACGGGCGGCACCGTTGTGTATCATGCCGACACCATAGGCCGTGGCCACATAGAGGGTGCTGTCGGGAGCTGTGGCGAGGGCGAGGATGCAGTCGGAGGGGAGGCCGTTGAGGGTATTGTATTCAGCCACGAGGCCGCGAGTGGGATTGTAGCGAAACAGGCCCGACTCGAGCGAGCCTATCCATATGTCGCCGTCGGGACCGTTGGCCAAGGCCCATGTGTAGACCGAGTCGACGGGCGTGTGTGTGACTATGCGCTCGGTGTCACGTCCGCGCATCCTCTGAAGGCCGCGTGAGAAAGTGCCGACATAGAGTGTGCCGTCACGGGCCGGGAGCATCGAGGTGACGGCCGCGCTGCTGCCGACACTCTGAAAGTATGTCACTGAAGCGTCGGAGGGGTCAAACACTCCTACGTTGCGGCTGTCGCTGCCCACCCACACCTTGCCGTCGCTGCGGGGCACGAGACAGTTGACATCGCTGCCCTTGGCAAGCGAGAATTTATGCATTGTGTCGTTGTGGTAAAACACTCCCCGCTTGTATGTGCCGAGCCATAGTGTGCCGCTGCCGTCGTCACACACGGCTGTGACCGAGCTGCTCTCGCTTAGATTGGCACTGTCGAGCATCTCGTGAAAGTCAATCCTATCGGAATGTTTGCTGACGATCTCGAGCCCATGATGGTCACGTCCGAGCCATACGCGTCCGTCATTGTCCTGTGCCACCGATTTGACAATCATGCCCCTGCCCTCCTGCGGGAGACGGTGGCTGAGCCAGCGGCGGCGTGGGATGTCGAGCACCCACAGCCGCTCGGTGTTGTAGACCCACAGCAGCCCGTCGCGGTCATACATCATGGTGTATACCATGTCGGGGATGGCCTGGTTTTCGACGCAGATATCGTTGATACGTTCGGTCACCTCGCAGGCCGAGGGGCTGACGAGATAGATGCTGCCGCGGCGGGTCACGACAGCCATGCCGTGAGGGGTGCCGGCAAAGTCGGTCACCGCGTCACGCTCCAACTCACGATAGCCGAGAGTGGAGATTTTGCGTGCGCGGTTGTGCTCCGGCTCTACGTAATATATGCCTGATGGCGACTCGGCATATATCCACAGAGCCTTGTTTTTGTCGGCTTTGACCATGCGCACATAGCCTTGGCCTCCATAGGCGTGGAATAGCGAGTCGGCATTATGTTCGATGCATTCCGTGAGCGGATTGTAGACATAATACATAGTGTGTGACCTGAGCCAGAGTCTTCCGTCGGCCGCTTCGGTGATGTTGTCAATGTCGTTTTCGCCCTCGGGCATGCCGTCGGGCGAGCGGTGTATGAAGTACAGGTCATGGTCATACCCGTCATAACGACACAGGCCTGCCACGGTGGCAAACCACATGAACCCGTCGCTGTCGCGGTGTATGGCGTTGATTTTATTGTTGGTCATGCCCGCCACAGATGAGAGCTGCTCGAGTGGCAATGCGTATGACACACCTGCTGAGAATACAGCAAGTATATAGATTATCAACTTTTTCATGGATTGTGATAAGACAATATGTTTAAGGTAGTTCAGGTTGAGGCAAATCGTGTCGGTTTGTTATCTGCAAAGTAAGCTAAAAACATCGGTTTTTCCAAATGTTAACACACAGAGTATGACATGAATAATTTTAACATTTGTGTATAGTGTTGAGATTTAGTGTTTTGGCTGTGATGTGTATAACAAACGAAACAATAAAATATAACAAATCATACATCTATAAATAACCAAACGCACTACTCATATTAATAAATATATTTTGTCAATACGAAACGTATCTTTACATTTGCCTACGTGAATCAAGTCAAACTTACCTTAATTAAACATTAAGAATCTGACGATAAGCCTCGATATTATATTGGCCTCAAACCTGCTTGCAGACCTTACATGAAAAATCAGAATAATTCAAAATTTTTAAATCTAAACTATCAAATCAATGGGAAACAAAAGCATGGAACGGTGTAAGCCTTTACACCTATTCCGAGTGGCTATGATCGCCCTGTTGCTCCTTGCCGGCATCAGTGTGGCCTCGGCCTCTCCTGTCACCGTATCAGGTACGGTAACCCAAGCCTCCGACGGCGAACCGCTCATAGGCGTAAGCGTGCTTGTGAAGGGCACCTCGCAGGGCACGGCTACCGACATCGACGGCAACTATGTGATAAAAGTGGAGAAGGGTGCGACTCTCGTATTCTCCTACGTGGGATGCCAGACTCGCGAAATCGTCGTTGACTCCGAACATCTCGACGTTGCACTCCTCGACAATGCCGAGGTGCTTGACGAAGTTGTGGTGGTAGGCTACGGCACTCAGAAGAAGAAGCTCGTCACCGGAGCCACCGCCCAGATCAAGGGCGACGACATCGCCAAGATGAACACCACCTCGCCTCTGCAGGCCATGCAGGGCCAGCTCCCCGGTGTGAACATCGCCTCCGAGTCAGGTCAGCCCGGTGCGGGGATGAAGGTGACCATCCGCGGTCTCGGCACAACGGGCAAAGCTTCACCTCTCTATCTGATTGACGGTATAGGCGGAGACATCTCGACGCTCAATCCCGCCGACATCGAGAGCATCGATGTGCTCAAGGACGCAGCCTCGGCAGCCATCTATGGTGCGCAGGCAGCCAACGGTGTGGTGCTCATCACTACACGCCAGGGCCGTGAGGGCAAGGCCAAAATTTCCTTTGACGGATATTTTGGCTGGCAGTCGGCTCCACGCAAAGCCCATATGCTCAACGCTCAGGAATATATGACAATTATGGATGAACAGCAGATCAATAGTGGTCTCTCACCCTACGATTGGTCATCAATCTCCAGCATCTATCGTCGTGACGCTGATGGCAATCCTGTGAGTGTGTATGATACCGACTGGATGGACACCATGTTTGTCGATAATGCCGCTACCCAAAGCTACACCATAGGTGTCACCGGCGGCTCGGCCAACAGCACATACGCTATGTCGCTCGGTTATCTCAACCAGGAGGGTATTGTCGGAGGAAAGGACGCTTCGGACTATTCGCGTTATAATTTCCGTATTAACTCTGACCACAAGTTCTTTGACGGCATCATAATAGTAGGCGAGCAGGCCAGTTTTGTCTATACCAAATCGACCGGCATCGGAGTTGGCAACCAGTACAACAATACTCTGCGCGGTGCTTTCTATACCTCGCCCCTCGCCCCCGTCTATAACTCAGAGGGCGGTTATAACTCAACGGTCAACTCTGACTGGAACAAGGGTGACGGCAACCCTTACGGTAACATGATGCTGTTGAAGAATGCCAAAAAGATCGGCACATTCTCGGGTAATGTGTATGCCCAGGTGGAACCAATCAAAAATCTTAAGATACGCACTGTGTTCGGTGCGGTATACGGTTCGGAAGAAAACCGTGGTTTCGAGCCTGTGTTCCAGTTCACATCCACCGACACATCCCACAGCTATACAAAGGTCAGCCAGAACTCCACACATAGTCTCGGTCTCACTTGGACCAACACTGCCACCTATGATTGGAATATCAAGGAGCATCATTTCAATGCTCTTATAGGTATGGAAAGCTACCGTTACACCGGCTCATACCTCGAAGCCAAGCAGGGGCATCTCAAGGAGGGTTTTGACGACTGGTCATATGCATGGATAAGCAACGGTACCGCAGCCTCGACAGCCGACGGACTCAATGCCGCAGGCTGGCCCCACGATGTAAGCCGCTCGGTCAGCTACTTTGCCCGTCTCGGCTGGGACTGGAAGGAGAAATACATGATTAACCTTACAGTGCGCCGTGACGGTTCGTCGAAGTTTGCCAAAGGTCATCGCTTCGGCACATTCCCCTCAGTATCGGCCGGATGGAACATCTCCAATGAAAACTTCATGGAGTCGACACGCTCATGGCTCGACTTCCTCAAAATCCGTGCAAGCTGGGGCCGTGTCGGCAACCAGAATATCGACAATTATCAGTATCTCTCTCCCATCAAGAATCAGTATGCCAACTATTTCTTCGGACAGTATATGGGCCCCAACGGCTCTTACAACGGTGAGTACAATACCATATGGTCAAACAACTGGGGAGCGTATCCCGAGCGTCTCGGCAACGAAGATCTGACATGGGAGACTTCCGAGCAGACTGACTTCGGCTTTGACGCACGTCTATTCAACAGCCGTTTGGCGGTCAACTTTGACTTCTATCTCAAAAACACCAAGGACTGGCTTGTTGTGGCTCCGATTCTTTCTACAGCAGGCACCGGCGCACCTTTCATTAATGGCGGTAATGTCAAGAATACAGGCGTAGAGTTCAGCCTCACATGGAATGATGTCATTGGTCGAGACTTCTCCTACAGCGTAGGTGTCAATGGAGCATGGAACAAAAATAAAGTCGGCTCAATACCCAATCAGGACGGTATCATTCATGGAAACACCAACGAGCTCTACAACAACACTCCCGAGTTTTACCGTGCCGAGAATGGTCAGCCTATCGGTTACTTCTGGGGCTTCAAGACCGCCGGTATTTTCCAGAACCAGGCCGAAATCAATCAGTGGCTCCAGGCAGGTAACGGAGTGCTTCAGGACAATGTTCAGCCCGGCGACGTGAAGTTTGTCGACGTAAATCGTGACGGTGTTATCAACGATGCTGACAAGGTCAACCTTGGTAACGGCATGCCCAAGTTTACCTACGGTTTCAACATCAACCTTTACTACAAGAACTTTGACCTCGGTCTCGTGGCCACAGGTGCGGCAGGGCAGAAAATCGTGCAGAGCTATCGCAGTTGGGACAGCCAGCAGGCCAACTACACTACCCGCATACTCGGCCGCTGGACTGGCGAGGGCACATCCAACACCATACCTCGCGTGACAAACCAGAATATCAACTGGCAGTTCTCTGACCTCTTCGTTCAGGACGGTGACTATCTGCGTCTGAGCAATCTCACTTTCGGCTACAACTTCGCACCGCTTATGAATCAGTCATGGTGCTCGCAGGCCCGTCTCTATTTCCAGGTCCAGAATCTTGCCACATTTACAAAATATGACGGTATGGATCCCGAAATCGGTTACGGCACGCAGGATTGGGTGTCGGGCGTAGATCTCGGATACTATCCGCGTCCCCGCACATTCCTCTTTGGTGTAAACCTCTCGTTCTAAATGATTGACGATTGGCATAGAAATAATCAATCTCAAAACCGTTGATTGACAACATGAAAAAACTCAAATATAACATACTTGCCGTCGGTCTGGCCTCAGCGTCGCTTCTCGCTGTGTCGTGTGCCGACAGCTTCCTGGATGTTGATTCAAAAATCAACTCCAATACCCAGAATTTCTACAAGACCGAGGCTGACGCGTGGCGCGCGCTTATAGGTTGCTACAATGGGTGGCGTCAGACATCCACAGCTCCAGGCATCGGGTTTTATGTAGCCTCGACCGTCATGGGAGATGAGTGTTATGGCGGTACCGGCAACTCCGATGGTCGTAATTACCAGGTGATTGACCGTTTTGATCAGAGTGAGTCACCGGCCGACTTGCAGATGTATTCACAAGACTGGAAGATGTATTATCAGGGCGTATATCGCTGCAACGAGCTGATAAGCCGCGAAGGCCAGATAGAGTGGAAAGCCACAGACTCCAAACGCTCACTCTACATGGGCGAGTGTCACGCTCTGCGCGCACTGCTCTACTTTGATATGGTACGCCTGTGGGGCAATATACCCCTCTTTCTCGAGCCGGTTAACGAAAACCGTGCCCAGGCCGACCCCGCTGAGGTTTATGCAGCTATATTTGAAGACCTGCGTTATGCCATTGCCAACATTCCCGACAACGCCAATCTCGAGACCTCTGATTTCGGCCGAATCACCAAATATGCGGCTGAAGCAATCCTCGCCCGTGCATACCTCTATTATACAGGTTACTATCAGAAGGAGCCCGGATTTACCACCGCCGACGGTGCGGTGCTTGGCAACGTGACCAAGGCCGAGGCACTCGCGGCTGTAGAGGATGTGATACAGAGCGATCGTTTTGAACTGCTCGGAAGCTACAAGAACTTCTGGCCCGCGTCATCACTTGTGGCCAACACCACGTCAGCCGGATGGAATGAGGCCGAGTCGACTTATGCCGGTGACGCCAACAAGGAAGTTGTGCTAAGCATGAACTTCACTCCAATGGCCTCGTATGCCACCGACGGCTCTGCCGACGGCAACCGCTGGCAAGTGATGATGGGTATGCGCAGCCCTCTCAGCGTGGTGCCCTACTATTGTGGCTGGGGTGCCTGTACGGTTATTCCCTCGTTTATCAACTCCATCTATGATTCGGGTGACCCCCGTCGCACTGCCGGTGTTATTGATATTGCCGGTGAAGGCATCACAGGCGACGTCAACTACAAGCCTTCTTACAATGACTGGCGCGAATATACAGGCTATAGTGTGAAAAAATACTCTCCGCTCGCCTTTTATCAGGACGAAAACGGGTCGCTCGTCATCAAGAACGCCAATATGTCGACAGGTGCAGGAGACATGCAGATCAACAACTGCCAGCCCTATAACATCGTGCGTTATGCTGATGTGCTCCTCATGGCAGCCGAGCTTGGCTCGGGCCAGGCTGCGACTTATATGCATAGCATCCGCTCGCGTGCCGGACTCTCCGACATCCCCGTGACACAGGAAAATATCATGGCCGAGCGTGCTCGTGAGCTCGCTTTCGAGGGTATACGTTACTGGGACCTTCTGCGTCAGGGTGTCGAAGTGATGGCCGACGCGGTTGTGGCCGGTGCCGGTCAAGTCTACAATGGCGGCACTCCCGGAAGTGTCACATATGACCGAAGCAAGATTATAGCCACCAAGGGGCTCTCGCAGATACCCAATGACCAGATTGTACTGTCAAACGGTGTGCTTAAGCAAAATGACGGTTGGAAAAACTAACCTAAATCTAATTATCATTATTTCCTGAAAACATGAAATCCAAGTATTTATATTCATTTCTCGCAGGGGTGGCACTGATGATGTCGGTATCGGCCTGTACGCCCGAGAATGAAGTCCTTCCGGTGCCCGATCTCACTTCGGCCGACCTTGTGGAAGGTAAGGCTTACAGAGTCACTGTCGACCAGGCTACCAACAAGGTGGTCATGACCAGCCTCCTGGGCAACGGTTATATCACAAGCTGGGTACACCCTCAGGGCATCGAACGCAAGTTGTCGACTGAAGCCAATATACCTTTTGCCGGTGATTACGAAATCAAGTTTGGCGTTATGACCCGCGGCGGCATGGTCTATGGCGAGCCTTACCGCTTCTCGCTCGAAACCACCAACGGCGACCTGCTCACCGATCCCCTCTGGACTTATCTAACCGGCGGAACAGGTCAGTCGAAGACATGGGTACTCGACCATAACAGCTATGATCTTGGTTCGGCCACATTCTGCTGCGCTCCGATGGGTTGGGACAAGTTTACCGACGGCAAGGAATACACCGAGGCCGATTATCCTACTTACAAGGATGACGGTGTTGACAGCCCCAACTGGTCATGGCAGGCCGGTGAGCCTGACTGGATGCTTCCTCTTGACCGGTGGGCGGCCATCCCCGAACTGACTTTTGACCTCATCGACGGAGCCAATCTCTCGGTCAACGGAGTCAAGGCTCCATTCGTAATGGATCCCGACCGCAAGACTCTAACAATGCCGGCCGGAGTGCAGTGGCTTATCGATGACATCAATCTCGTGGACCGCGTAAACGTCGAGCTTGTAAAACTCAACGAGCATGTGCTCGGAATCAAGGTGATACGTAATGACGGCATGGGAGGTAACGGTGACCAGCGCATAGTGTTCTGCTATGTCGAGAAGGGCTGGGACGGCCAGTGGCCTGTCACTGGTCCGGCTCTCGGTTCGCAGCCGGTGAGTCTGCCCAAATATGATGATCTCGCTGCCGACATCTTCACTCTGGTGACAAGTGATGCCACTTATCTGGCCAACTCCATCAACTTCCTGCTTGATGATGACCGTCCTTACGGATTCATGGAATGGAACGGCACCAGAAGCAATACCGATGGGACTGCCGGAGCATGGGAATGGGTGGAAAACTATGGTTCGCCTGCATGTCCCGAGCTTGACAACAGTGAAGACTTCATGCTCAATCTCACACGTTTCACAGCTTATGACGAGGATAACAATAATGCTCCTTATGCGGCCTATCGTGCCGAGACCGATGACTATACCGGCGAGTTTACCATTGAGGAAAACAAGCTCGTTTTCGGAAGCAAGCAGCCACTGCCGCTCCTGTCGGCCGGTCAGAATGTGCTCTCAGGCAGCGAATACACCGTGCTTGTATGTGCTCCCGAGGATGGAGAGCTTGTAATCGGTATCCCGGCCGGCAAGGATGAGACCGGCACAGTCAACCGCTATCTCTGTGCCAACATGAAGGTGAAACCCATCAGTGCAGAGCCGACGGGTCCCACTATCTTTGAGGTAAACAACACCGGACTCGAGGCCTATATCGATAATGCCAACCTCAGCTCTTATCGCATAGAGCTCTATAATCCATGGGGCGGAGACAAGACATGGCCCATTGATATAACCAAACTTGTGCTGAAGAAAAACAAGACCATCAAGGTGACATTTCGCATCAACGGCGTGTCATGGAAGGCTGATGCAAATCCCAGGGCTGTACTCTGTCACAATATAGGTGACGGTCAGTGGCCCAATACCGAGTCGGTCTATACCGGTCCGAATGCTGTTGACGTGAATAAGAACGGTGATACCACCGTGTCGATAACCAATACGGGCAGCTCGTTTACATTTTTCGAACTCAGTTGTCTTGCCATATGTGTGAGCCAGCAGGGACTCGTTGACTCTCCGCTTGACGACAGCGGCAACCTCAATCCATATGTTGCTCTTCCCGAAATTGTGTCTGTAACCATTGAATAACCTGAATAGGATAATACACTACAATGAAAACCAAGATATTTCTATACGCGTCGTTCCTGCTCGGGTTGTCCCTGGCATCCTGTAACGACGATGACAACTACTTCATCTCGACCGAGCCTGTCATCGACGAGTCATCAGTTGCCACCGGGTCATCCGATGTCACCGCCAACAGTGCCACACTTTACGGCACAGTCAAAGGTCTTGACGGCAAGTCGGCCGCCCTTTACACCGTAGGATTCTACTATGGTGATTCGCAGGATAATCTTGCCGGCAAAGTGGACGGTCTGCTCGACGGCACTGTCGTGTCGGCCTCGATAGGCGGACTCACCACCGGTCATACATATTATTATCAGACGTATGTCTCGCTCAAGGGACAGGTGACGTTTCTCGGCGAAGTGAAATCGTTTGTGACCACCAATGCTACCATAACCACTTTGGCCGCTGAGACTATCGACTTCAATTCGGCTCTACTTGGCGGTAATGCCACCGAGATGCCGGCCGATGCTACCGTAGGTGTGGTTATCGCCTCCGAGGCCGACGTCGAGAAGGTACGCGCCGGTCTGGCAGTGCCTGCCTCTGCCATGTCATCGACATTCACGATTGACAAGTCGGGACTCCTTCCTTCTACCACCTATTATTATGCCGCTTATCTTGATCTCGGGGCCGGCACAATCTACGGTGAGGTGGAGTCATTCACAACCGCACCCCACTCCTATGATGTCGACGAGGAGTTTGTCGACCTTGGTCTCTCGGTCAAATGGGCCAAGAGCAATCTCGGCTCTAAGAGCGATACCGATATGGGCGGTCACTTCGGGTTTGGCGACCGCACTGGTGTCATGAACTCTTATCTTCCCGAAGATTATGCGTCCGAAGACCTCTATGCTACCACCGGCGACCTTGTCTATCAGATTACCGACGGCAAGGCCACACTTCCATCCTATGAGGATTTTGAGGAACTCTTTTCGCTCTGTTCGGCCGAGTGGACCACAGAGGACGGAGTGAACGGTTACAGGCTTACAGGCCCCAACGGCAATTCCATTTTCCTTCCCGCAGCCGGCTCGCGCACTGTCAACACTGTCAGCTCGCAGGGTACCGACGGCTATTATGCCACCGGTTCGGTAAATCCCAATGACACCCGCTATTATTACGGCTATCAGTTCTCCTCGGCCAACAAGGCCCGTACGGTCGCTCCCGTCTACCGGGCCATGTCGATACGTCCTGTCTCTACCGCCCGTAACCTCAGAATCGAGACCTCCAAACTCTGCCGCACATGGGAGATAGACTTCCTCGATGGTGCGTCCAAGGTGTTCAATGGTCCGGTATGGTTCTATGGTACTGACGACTCATGGAAGAATGTCACCAACAATGAGCTGATGCTTGGAAAAGACAGTTGGCTATGGGATGCTGATGCGTCCAACACATGGGCATTTGGCAATTGCTCGGGCTCAATGACCTTTACAGAAGACGGCAAGGTCACAGTGGTCGACTGTAACGGCAATACGCTTGAGGGTACATACACCATCGACAACGACAATTATACTATCACATCGACCATCGACCTGCTCGCTCCCGACAACTTTGTCAGCCCGACGGTTGAAAACCGCAAGACTGCCATCAAGGTGCTCGCACTCACTGACGCGACTCTCCAGCTCGGATATTTCCGCGACTCTGAGCCTGCGACACTCAGTGTCAATATGATACCTCAGACCACTAAATATGGTTATGCCGTGACCATGATGAGTGTTGGAGGTGACTGGGCCGGCAACTGGGGCACACAAGTGGGTTCGCTCTCTCCCTCGCAGTTTGGCGGTAAAGTCACATTCACCTATTCCGGCGAGCCGTGCAACGGAGCTATGGTATTCCTCATGGACTTCAACGGGATACTTGTCGAGCATCCCGAGGTAGTCATTACCGTCGCCGACATCCGCTGTGACGGTAAGTCGGTCAAGTATGACCCGTCCAAGTTCTTCTATGGCGACATCGAGGACAATGGTAACTATCGCATCGAGTTTTTCAATATCTGGGGCAAGGGCTCCGACGGAAGCAACGTGTATGAGAGTCCCTTCAGTTCCGCTACAAATGTCAACAATGACCCGGCCCTCAGCTTTACAAGCTCTATCGAGATTGACTGCTATGTCTCGGAAAATTTGGCCTATACTCCCGAGCTTGTGACCATCAACCCCAATTGGGGCGGTTATTGGGATGGTATCAATGACGGTTCGTTCCGTGTGATTGTTGATGACAATTTCAAGCTTGTTCCCGACAAAACCTCGTTTGACATCACCACAGTCAAGACTTCCGATTTCGATTATTCTGACGGCTCCATCATGACATTCATCAACACCAATGGCCTCATGGACATGTTTCCCGGCACAGTCATGACTCTCGACGCCATTGAACTTGACGGCAAGGCTCTTACCGGTTGGGATGCGAATAAGGTCATCAACACCAATGACAATAGCAGCCATCGTCTCGAACTCTGGAACTGTTATGGTAACACCAAGAGTTATGGGTGTGCATTCGGTACTCCGGAAGGAGATGTCATCAAGGAGCTCGGTTTCAACGACTCTATGCGTCTTAGGTTTACCATCAATTCACTCTTCACTCCAGTCACCTGGTAATAATCCAACAATCTCATCAGGGAGAGGGGAGAGCCTTAGAGAATATTCTCCCGCATGGTTCCCCACCTTTCCCTGCTAACTTACGAGAAAATACAACTATGAATATAACCAAATCACTTTGTTTCGCCCTGTGTCTTTCGGTCGGATACTCGTTTACAGCATGTGACGAAGACCGGAATGAAGTCGTATATCAGACCATCCAGGTGCCAGAGGATATATTTGCCAACGGCATTACAGCAGCTCCGGCAGGTGAATCACAGACCTTTTATGTCAGCTCTCCCGGCACCGTATCAGCCCATGTCGAGAAGGTCGGCGATAACGACGCCATCGACTGGATCGAAGTATCTGTCGGTGACCGCACTGACAACGGCTATCCGATAACAGTCAAGACCGCCGCCAATGAGACACGCGGCCCGCGTATGGCCCGCGTGGCAGTGTATGCCGGCAATGTGGCCCGAGGAGTCATTCTCACCCAGCCTACCAACGCTCCCACAGTGGCAGCCGAGACGCCAATCGCCGACGTCACAGCTCGTGAACTTGCCTCACGCATGTATGCCGGCGTCAACATCGGCAATACTCTTGAGGCTCCTGACGGTGAAGGCTCGTGGACCCGCCCGGTGACAATCGAATATGTCCGTGGTCTCAAGGCCGCCGGATTCAATGCCGTGCGCATCCCATGTGCATGGAACAGCCACATCGACGGCAATACCAAAAAAGAGAAGGCTAAAAATATCATCAAGGCCGAATGGCTCGAACGTGTCGACCAGGTAGTGGAATGGGTCATCGGCGAGGGTATGTATGCCATCGTTAATATCCACTGGGACGGCGGATGGCTTGAAAATAATCTCGCCGACGGATATGATGAAGACATTGACAAGAAACAGCGTGACTTCTGGACTCAGATAGCCAAGAAGCTCAATCATTTTGATGAGCACCTGCTCTTTGCCGGCATGAACGAGCCCGGCATGGACGGCACGATTACCGATGCCGCTGTCGATGCCATTGTCCGTTATCAGCAGACATTTGTTGATGCTGTGCGTGCCACCGGCGGCAACAATGCTTCACGTTGTCTTGTAGCCCAGGGTCCGCAGACCAATATCGACGAGACCGTCAAAGGGCGTTACAAACTCCCGGTGGATATTATCGCCGACCGAATGTTTGTCGAGGTACACAACTATGACCCTTCTGACTTCACCATCATGGAGAAGGATGGACAGTGGGCGTCGACGGTCAAGCTCTACTGGGGTGCCGACAATATGCTTCCAGGCTCTGACCGCAACTGCACATGGGCCGATGCAGCCTACATAAACGGACAGTATAAAAAGATGCATGACACGTTTGTGGCCAACGGTATTCCCGTTATAGTTGGAGAATATTCCTCGGCTGTGCGCAATGCATCCGACTTCCCGGGCATGGATGTCGAGAAGCATCAGAAGTCGCGTGCCGACTGGAACGAGGCCATGACCCGCTCGGCCAAAAACAACGGCTGTGTGCCGTTCTATTGGGAGACCGGCACTGACATCAACCGCACCACTGGCGAGGTAATCAATCCTTATGCCATCGACGGACTCATGCGCGGAGCCTCGGCCGGCGTATATCCTTTCTGATCACGTTATCATTCTCCATTAATCTCCCCCTCCCTCAGCGGGATGCACCGGCCCACAGGTGCATCCCGCTAATTTTGTGCCGCTATATAAAAAAACAATCGCGACCCGCGGGCCACGATATATCAGTAAAACAAAATTGTGGAATATCCGAAAAAAAATGCGGTTGTGTCAAAAAAACTATCTTTCTGCCCTGTTTTTTTGTAAGGCCAAGGTGCTTATTTTGACAGGCCCGCGGTTGTCATAGACGCTCTGTTATCGATTACATGCGAGTGTTGTAACGATAGATAAGAGCTGCCGACTCGCGATAAGCGTCGCGAACACGGCGATAAACATTTGAAATCTTCATAGTGTGTTACGACTTTTTTAATTGTTAATTGTTAGACATTGGTTGAGGATGAGGGCGGACTGAAGTCTCAGTCTTTAAACTTTGAGTTGTGTACACTGCAATCGCCTGTCACACGAAATGCATCCGATTCGGCAATGTGGTGAAATATGTTCCTCACATCAGCTCGAAATGATTTAAATACAACTTTCATAAGCAGTAGTTTTTAATAGTTGAATACTTATGTGATTCGTAATTAGAACGCACAAAAGTAGTAAAAAGTTTTGAAATACTGCTTA
The DNA here is from genome assembly GCF_910574735.1 of Duncaniella muricolitica. Lineage (NCBI taxonomy): Bacteria > Pseudomonadati > Bacteroidota > Bacteroidia > Bacteroidales > Muribaculaceae > Duncaniella > Duncaniella muricolitica. The sequence goes on from NZ_CAJTCF010000012.1 coordinate 32,284, forward strand.
TAAAATATGTTTTATAACATGTTTTTATAGCATATTGTGACTTTTGGGATAATTTTTCTACTGTATTTCCGGGAAATTTTCACTCATCATCACCGTATCGCGAGTCACGAGCAGGGCCTCAACGCCCGGCACAGAGGCTATCATTACGAGCGCGCTGTCGGCTGTGCGGGCCATGCAGGCCGTGGCATAGGCGTCGGCAATCATGCATGACGGAGCAATCACCGTGGCCGACAACAGGTCGGTCACGGCCGGCCGGCCTGTGCGCGGGCTTATGGTGTGCCAGGTGCGTCCTTCGGCCGTCTCGCGATAGTTACGGTAATTGCCCGAGGTGGCCACTCCGCAGTCCGACACCTCGACAACCGCCATGCGCTCATGCACCACGGCCGTATCGCAGTCAATCGGCGCGTCGACCATAATGCGCCATGCGCGTCCGCGTGACGACACTCCGGCGGCTGCAATCTCGCCACCGATTTCCACCATATAGTTCTCGCATCCATTGCGGCGGAGCATTTCGCCCACCATGTCGCAGCCATATCCCTTAGTGATGGCCGAGAAGTTAAATTCGGTGGACGGATGCTTTTTCCGTATATATCCGGCCTCGTCGAGCGAACATTCTTCTATACCGACAAGCCGCAGCAGCGAGTCGATAGCCTCGGCTGTTGGCTCGACGCCCGTGGTGCGGTAGCCGTAACCCCATAGATTGACAAGCGGGGCCACAGTAGGGTCAAACGCTCCGTCGCTTAGTCGGTTCACCTGCTGCGAGGCTTCGAATATGCGTCGCAGCAGAGTGTCGGCCGCCACGCTGTCGCCACGGTTGATGCGTGAGATGAGCGACTCCTTGTCAAACGGACTCAGTGACCGCTCGACGCGTTTCATCTCGGCCACAATCGAGTCGTGGAGGTCGCGATCGGCCTCATAGGTGACGTGATAGACAGTGTTCCACATCACGCCCTCGGCTGAGCGGTAGCTGCGGCGTCCGTCACATGACATCAGCCCGCTCATGACGGCCACGCAGCTTATATATATAATAAGGTGTAATAAAAGTCTCGTTTTCATAACAAATTAAAAATGCCCCGCAAAATTACAAAAATCCCGTAAAAGTATCGTATATTTGTAAAAATCATCCCGACTGAAGTGTTATAGCGGATGAATGACAATAATCACATAACGCATTACAATTATTATGGTAGTATACGTATTTCTCGCTGACGGTTTTGAAGAAATCGAAGCCCTCACCCCCATCGACCTTATGCGTCGGGCCGACATACATGTAGTCACCGTCGCCACCGGCGACCGCCTCGAGGTCAAGGGTGCGCACGGAGTCACTGTTCATGCCGATGTCATGCTTTGTAGCGGCTGTCTGCCCGAAGCCGACATGCTCGTATGTCCCGGAGGCATGCCGGGCGCAAGCAATCTCGCAGCCAACAAAGTGCTCGCCGCAATGCTCCGTGAGCAGTATGAACAGGGCCGTTATGTGGCCGCCATCTGTGCGGCTCCGGCTGTGACTCTCGCCCCGCTCGGAATACTCGATGGCAAGAAGTCCACATGTTATCCCGGTTTTGAGCAGCAGCTTGTCGAGGCCGGTGCCACACACGTGGCCGAACGCGTGGTTGAGGACGGCAACATCATCACCGCCAACGGTCCTTCTTCGGCCATGCCCTTCGCTCTGGCTCTCGTCGCAGCCCTCCGCGGGCCCGAAGCCGCACAGGCGGTGGCGCAGGGAATACTGCTTTGATCAACGGCATATCCGGTTCACTATCTAAAACCTTTTCGCAGTGGGGTGTGTTATTATTTCACAGTTGAAAATTAACTAACCCCACAATTATGAGCGAATTTAAGGATATGATCAGCAGCGACAAGCCCACGCTTGTCGACTTCTTTGCCACCTGGTGCGGACCATGCAAGATGCAGGGTCCTATACTCGAGCAACTCAAGCAGAAAATCGGCGACGAGGCCAATATCATAAAAATTGATGTGGACCGCGCTCCCGACCTATCTGCCGAATATCAGATACGCAGCGTGCCGACACTTATCATCTTCAAAAACGGTGAGCCACAGTGGCGTGCATCAGGTCTGCAACAGCTCGAAGTCCTCGAGGACAAGCTCCGCATCCAGATGCAACCCGGAAAATAACGCATAGACCCGTCCCCAGACAGGGGACGGCGGATAAAGACGGACAAAAGATTCATCAACCGGCCTGCCGGCATAGAGTCTTTTGTCCGTCTTTGTCTCGTGACGTTTTTGTCCGATGACCATGTGATTGTAATATTATTTTGGATATTACGCGTGGAATTTCTATTTTTGCGTAGTTAATTTTCAATCATCATGGCCGAACAGCTCGAAATTTCTGAAGTATACCGCGCCGCCCAGGTGCTCCGCGATGTAGCCCGTCATCCACGCCTCGTAGGCGAGACCCGACTCAATCCCGAGTCACACATCTATCTCAAACCCGAGAATCTCCAGCACACCGGAGCCTTTAAGCTCCGCGGTGCCTACTACAAAATATCGCAGCTTACTCCCGAGGAACGCGAGAAGGGTGTGATAGCCTGCTCGGCCGGCAATCATGCCCAGGGTGTGGCTCTCGCAGCCACCCGCAACGGCATCAAGTCGCTCATCTGTCTTCCGGCCGGCGCGCCTATCTCCAAGATTGAGGCCACCAAGCGTCTCGGAGCCGAGGTGTGTCTCGTGCCGGGTGTCTATGACGATGCCTATCAGAAGGCCGTGGAGCTCCAGCAGGAGCACGGCTATACTTTCATACATCCTTTTGATGACCCCAAAGTGATAGCCGGACAGGGCACCATCGCCCTTGAGATACTCGAGGAGATGCCTGATGTCGAGGCCGTGATAGTGCCCATCGGCGGTGGCGGTCTTATAGCCGGCATGGCATTCACACTCAAGCAGCTCAAGCCCGATGTGAAGGTCTATGGCGTGCAGGCCGAAGGCGCGCCCTCGATGTACAAGTCGGTCAAGGAGGGCAAACGTGAACATCTCAGTTCGGTGGCTACGATCGCCGACGGTATCGCTGTCAAGGAGCCGGGTGTCAACACCTTTGATTTCTGCTCGCGTTATGTCGACGAGATTGTCACTGTGAGCGAGGACGAGATTGCAGCCGCCATACTCGCGCTCATCGAGCAGCAGAAACTCGTAGCCGAGGGAGCCGGAGCCGTTGCCGTCGCAGCAGCCATGTTTGACAAGGTGCCCATCAAGGGCAAGAAGACCGTGTGTGTGGTGTCGGGCGGCAATATCGACGTGACCAGTCTCAACCGTGTCATCACCCGCGGTCTTGTGAAGAGCGGACGCAACTTCACACTCAAACTCGACGTGGGCGACAAGCCCGGACAGCTCTCGGGCATATGCAGCATACTTGGTGAGAACGGTGCCAACATCATCTCGGTGACCCACGAGCGCAACTCTGACGCCACATCAATCAACGGATGTATACTCCGCATCGAGGTGGAGACCCGCAACCATGCCCATATAGCCCAGCTTAAGGAGGCTCTCATGGCTGCCGGACACCATGTAGTAAAATAAAACCCTATAAAAAGTAAATGAAATTTCTCCTTCCTGTCATAGCTTTTGTCATAGCCGTCACCGTAGTGTCGTGCAAGACCACCGAGGCCAATTATCGTCAGGCCTATGAAGTGGCGGCCGAGCAGCGTCGTGAGGCCACGGGGCTCGACTCGACCATCTATGGACGTGTGCGCAAGAGTGCCGTCAACACGTGGCTCGTAGTGAACGGCGATTCGCTGCCTGTGCGCAGGGAATATATCGGTTACACCGAAGGTGGCGGTTCGTCACGTGAGAATGTGAAGCGTTACAACGTCGTGGTCGGTCAGTTTCGCCAGGTGTTCAACGCCAAGCAGATGCGCGAGCGTCTCATCTCGGGCGGATATGACAGTGCCATGATAGTGCATACGCGCGAGCCTCTCTATTATGTGGTGACCGCTACTGCTTCTACTCCCGAAGAGATACTTCAGGAGTGGCGCAAGGTCACGGGCGATAAAAATCTTGTACTCAAGTCGCCTATGCCGTTTATCCTCTCCCCGTCACATTTCAGATAGATCTCGTAGCTGAGAGATATAACAGGACAAAAGTCTCAAAAGAAACAAACTCTAAGAGGGTGTTGCTTTTGAGACTTTTGTTCTTGTGTGTCTTTCAGTTTATCCGGCTACGGAGTCTTTGAGCACAACGGGCAGAGCGAGGGTGTTGACCTGGCCTGAGGCTGTGACGGGAAGCTGCTTGAGAAGTACGAAAAATTCGGGTATCATGTAGGCGGGTAGATATTGCGCCAGTCGGTTTTTGACCCACGAGAGGCTAAACGAGCGTGTGGTGGGCACAACGTATCCCACGAGATAGGCCAAGCCCTTCTCATCCTGATAGTGCACTACCGCACAGTCGCTCACTTCGCCGGTGGCAAGCAGGGCACGTTCCACCTCGCCGGTGACCACGCGCTTGCCGAGGATATTGACCTCACTCTCCTTGCGCCGTATGAAACATATGTTGCCGTCGGGCAGTCTTACACCCACGTCGCCGGTGCGGGCTATGCGCGTCCCGTCAGAGAGAGTGGTGAGCGAGGCAAGCTGCTCGGCCCTGTGGTCGCCTGTAAACGAGTCGGCCACTCCTGTGCCGGCGATGCATATCTCACCCTCCTGACCGTCGGCCACGGGACGAAGCTCATTGTCGAGGAGCATAATCTCGGTGCCTTCGAGAGTCTTGCCTATGGGATAGTGGCCCGAGGCAAGCGAATAGCCGTTGTTGCAGCAATAGCTTGTGGTGAGAGCAGTGCCCTCGGCCGGTCCGTAGGTATTGTAGACCGTAATTTGCTCGAGCAGATGATTGATGGAGGCTGGGTTGAGCTGGTCGCCGCCGCTGATGAGCATGCGCAGAGTCATAGGGAGCGAGTCGAAATGGTTGAGTTCCTGGAGCAGATAGGGAAATCCGCTGATGATTGACACGTATTGGTCATCGGCAAATTTTAGCAGAGCCTGAGGATTGTTGCGTGTGGAGGCCGAGGGTATGGCGAGAGTGGCACCGTTGAGCAGTGTGCCGAATATTTCCTCGATAAAAATGTTGACGATACATGCCGAGTATTGTAGCAGCACGTCATCGGGAGTGATATTGAATGTGTCGCCAAATCTGCGAGCCATGTCCACCACCTGGCGGTTGCCTACCATAACGCCGATGGGATAGCCCGAAATGCTCGAGCTGTAGATGATATAGGCGGGCCGGTCGGCGCGGCATCGGTCGGGCAGGGGATGGAGCGCGGGGTCGACATTAATTTCCGGCCCTATGATAAAGAGGGTAAATTCGCGCAGCATCGCGCTGTATTTTTCCTGTGTGACTACAAAATCCACACCACACTCGGTGAGAAACCGTGTCATACGTTCGGGCGGGAAGTCGGGCTCGACGGGCACGATGGCCGCGCCGGCCTTGATTACGGCAAGGATGGCGGCTATCATTTCCACGCTGTGGTCCATCACCACGCCTACGCGGGCGGGTATGAAAGAGGGGAAGCGTGAAATGAGCGTGTCGACCATCTGATCGAGTCCTGAATAATTGGCGCATGAACGCTCGTCGATAATCGCAGGATGATCCGGCTGAGCAGTGACGAGCTCTTTGAAGCGTGAGTAAATCGTCGGTTCCATAGTGTTACATCCTTAATAATTTCTTACTTTAATAACACTTCGAGACGGGGACGGTTGACACGTATTTAGTTAAAATTTGGCTAATACATTAATAAAACAGGTGATATGCATTGTAATAAAAATGAAATACTTATGTGATAAAATCGTAATATGGTCCATTGCCGGGCCTGAGGCTTTATCGTTATGTGGACATAAAAACCGACAAGGGCAAATATCTCAGAAGAGACATTTTGCCCTTGTCGGTTTTGGGGGGTTGGATTATGTAATTGCAGCCTCGTTATTCTATATGGAAGTAGTCAAAGTCGGCATAGCCGTCGGAGGGGACTACGTTGGGGCTGGAGCAGAAGATACCCGTCTTGGCTCCTACCCATGTGCCGGCCACTACGGGACAGTCGGGGCCGAGCGGTGTGAAATTATTGCCGTCGAGGCTGTAGGCATATCGGCATGTGTGGTCGTCGATGAGTTGCACGCGGAGCCACACCGGGGCCTGCTGTGAGACGTCGGCGGGAATGGCCGCAGAGGCGCGTTCTTTGGGTTTTACCGCATATTTGTCGTTTTTGCCTGTGACGACTGATATGCGTCGGCCCGAGGTGTCATTGATGACGGCTATATAGGAGTATTCATTACCCATGACTATCAGGCCGGCCCTTTCGCCCGGAGTGGTGAAGGCGGTCTCCACACAGGTGGTCGCAGTGAATGAGGGGGCGGGGAGTTTTTGTAGATAGAGGTTGCCGGCAAAGTAGAGGTTGCCGTGCTCCGAGGGGCATGTCTCTGCATAGAGGCGCATGTAGCCGGGGCGGGCGGTGAGGCTGTACCATCGGTCACGCGGATGAGCCTGCCACTGCCATTGAAGCGATTGGCGCGTCGAGGAGAACTCGTCGGAGGTCTGCGGACCAGAGGGAGTGACGCCTGAGGCCGAGGGAATGTGTGGTTTGGCATGGGTGAGCACCGGGTTACCTATGCCGTCGCCATCGGGGTCGTCACCGATTACTATCCATCCGTCGGATGTCCAGCGTGCGGGCTGGAGATGGATTACGCGTCCGTAGGCACCTTTGCCCTGAAAGTGTATGAACCACCATTCGTTGCCGTCGGGAGTGTCGATGAGTCCGCCCTGATGAGGGCCGTTAATGGACGATGAGCCTTGCTCCATGACCCGGCGCGCCTCATAGGGACCATAGATGGAGCGAGAGCGCAACACTGTCTGCCAGCCGGTGGAGACACCTCCGGCCGGAGCGAAGATATAATACCATCCGTCGCGTTTGTGCATCTTCATACCCTCGAGTATCGGGTTGGTCTTCTGGTCGTTGTATACGACTGTGCCGTTGTCGAGCAGACGCAGTCCGTCGTCCGACATGCGGTGTATCACCGCCGGGCCTCCGCGGTGGATGCTGTGCACGAGATAGGCGTCGCCGTTGTCGTCCCAGAAGGGGCAAGGGTCTTCCCATTTGGCCACCTCGAGCATCTGGGTAAGCTCCCAGGGGCCGCGAGGGTCGGTGGCACGGGCTACAAAGAGTCCGTCATAGGGTGTGCAGAAATATATGTAATACATGCCGTCGTGATAGCGCAGGGCGGGAGCCCATGAGCCTTCGCCGTGCACGGGTCGGTCATATTTGTCAAGGGGGAGGCGGTCGTAGACATGTCCGGCTATCTGCCAGTTGACGAGGTCGCGCGAATGGAGTATGGGTATGCCCGGGAAGTGAGTGAAACTCGAGGCCACCATCCAGTAGTCATCTCCGACGCGTATGACATCGGGGTCGGAATAGTCGGCGTGTATGATGGGGTTGCGATATGTGCCGTCGCCGAGGTCGGCTGTCCATTGCGCGCTTGCGGGTGCGCAGCAGGCCACGCCTAAGGCGAGGCTTGTCAGAAGTTTTTTCATGGAGGATTTTTGGGTTAATTTGTCCACAAAGTTAGGAAATAATTTGAGAATTGAAAAAATGGGTAACCGGCTTGGTGAGGCCGATTCCCATTTTTCAATTATTACTGTCCGCTAAACTTTTTTTGAGCGATTGAAAAATTAGGGCTGATTCTTGCTAAGGCAAGCGACAAAAGTCGATTACCATTTGCAGGAGTCAGCCCTAATTAGTTATTTTTGGTGTCGTCAAACAAACCATGAATAACCATGAGCAAAAGTAGTAATTTCTTCGGACAGCCGATATATGGGCAGTTGATAAAATCGCTCGACCGCGAAAAAATTGTTGAAATCAGCCGAAAACACGGCGGAGAGAAGTATATAAAGAGTTTTGACGGCTTCACTCACCTGTTGACGATGCTCTATGCCGTGATACAGCGGTTCGACTCATTGCGTGAGATAGAGACCGCCATGACGGCGGAGGTACGTAAACTGCATCATGTCGGAATTAAAACTGTTCCCAGGCGCAGCACTCTGTCTGACGCAAATGCCAGACGCCCGGAGAGCTTCTTTGAAGAGGTATACCGCTATCTGTATGATGTCAATAAAGGAATCCTTTCATCGGACAGCCGACGCAATGGCACGGAAGAATGGATAAAACAGCTTCGCATCATTGATTCCACGACCATTTCGCTTTTTTCCAATTATTACTGTCCGCTAAACCATAAAAAGTCGAGTCCAACTTCTTGAAATATAGAAGTTGGGCTAGACTTTTTATGGTTTAGCGGACAGTAATATTTTTCAATCAATCGTCATCATCATCATCATGGTGATGGTGCTTGTGGTGTTTTTTGGGCTTGTATTTCTTATGTTTTTTATGCTTTTTAGGTTTCGGGCGATGATGATGATGGTCACCGTCGGGAAAATAATATTCATGTTCCACGCCCCAATGGCTGTGGATGGTGCCACACGAGAGGAGCGAGACGGACATCGCGAAGACCGCGCATATCGCCAGCAGGAGAGTTGTAAATTTCCTTCGTCTCATAAATAGCAATGTTGGTGAGGTTATACTCCGTTATAACGCGTTAAAGGCATAAAGTGTTTTTTACTTCGCTTTTTCCTTTGTCTCACATTTGATATTGACGTCAAGATGTATTACTTTTGCGGTAACACTAATATCTAATCCCATAACGATTATGTCAACAGCAGACACAAGTATCAAACGCCTTCAGGCGTTTCGCGACGAGATGGCCAAGGCCGGAGTCAAAGCCGCAATAGTGCCCCGCACCGACCCTCATCTGAGCGAATATATATCAGACCACTGGCACACGGTGCGCTATCTCACTGGTTTTACGGGCTCGGCCGGCACACTTGTTGTCACCGACTGCGGAGCCTATCTGTGGGTCGACAGCCGCTACTTTCTCCAGGGTGAGACCCAGACCAGGGGAGCAAGTATCGAACTGATGAAGGAAGGTATCCCCGGAGTGCCTACCGTGAGCCGTTTTCTCTGCGACACACTTGCCAAGGGTGACACCGTAGGCATCAACGGCATGCTGATGTCGGCCGATGACACCGCAGTGCTCCGTTCGCAGCTTGGCCGCCATGGCATAGGTCTTGATGTTAACTTCGACCCCATCGACCGGGTGTGGGCCGACCGTCCCGCACTGCCCGACGGCCCGGTGTTTGTCCACGATGTCAAGTATGCCGGCAAGTCGGCCTCCGACAAGCTCGCCGAGCTGCGTCGCGACACGGCCGAATGTGGAGCTGACGCATATTTCACCTCGGCTCTCGACGAGATTGCCTGGGTGCTCAACATACGTTCGACCGACGTGCCTTGCAACCCCGTGGCCACATCGTTTCTCTACGTTTCGGCCGACAGCGCGTGTCTCTTTATCGACAGTGCGAAACTCACCCCCGAGGTTGAGGCCTATCTCAAGGACGCCGGAGTGGAGACTGCTCCTTATGGCTCGGCCCTCGACTATCTGAGCTCGGTGCCTGCTTCGGTGACCGTATTGCTCAGCGGCTCTAAGGCTTCCGGAGCTGTAGCTTCGGCTCTCGAGGGTCATTATCTGCTTGGCAATTCTCCGCTGGCACTCCCCAAGGCCGTCAAAAACGAGGTGCAGATGCAGGGCATACGCGAGGCTCATGTGCGTGACGGCGTGTATATGGTGCGCTCCATACGCGAGGTCAAGGAGACCGTGGCTGCCGGACGTCCGCTCACCGAGATGGGCGTGGCCGAGATACTCGAGCGTAACCGTCGCACCGACCCCTTGTTCTTCGACCTCAGCTTTGACAGCATCTGCGGTTTCGGTCCCAATGGAGCCATTGTGCACTACTCGGCCACACCTGAGACCGACACCCCTCTGGCCATGAACAATCTGCTGCTCATCGACTCGGGTGCCAACTATCTCGACGCTACCACCGACATCACCCGCACCATAGCCTTAGGCACTCCCTCGGCCGAGATGCGTCATGACTTCACTCTCGTGATGAAGGGCCACATAGCCATAGCCACCGCCATATATCCCGAAGGCACACGCGGCCATCAGCTCGATGCCATGGCCCGCATGCCGCTCTGGAAGGAGGGCAAGAGCTATCTCCACGGCACAGGTCACGGTGTGGGCCACTTCCTTAACGTGCATGAAGGTCCGCAGAGCATCCGTCTCAACGACACTATGACTCCGTTGCTCCCGGGTATGCTCACATCCAACGAGCCCGGTGTATATCTCGAAGGCCGTTATGGTGTGCGATGCGAGAATCTTGTGCTCACCATTCCTTACGAGACAACAGAGTTTGGCCGGTTCTATGCGTTTGAGACTGTGACCATGTGTCCGTTTGACCGTGAACTCTTCGACACTTCCATCATGTCGGAGGCTGAGATCGAGTGGGTCAACAATTATCACCGCACCGTCTATGACCGCCTCGCACCGTCGCTCACTCCCGACGAGCGCGAGTGGCTGGCCGATGCCTGCAAACCGCTTTCTTAATTAGCAATTAGTAATTAGTAATTAATTGCCTGTATGTATATTAATTAAACGGAGTTGCTAATTACTAATTACTAATTACTAATTGCTAATTAAAAATAAGGATTAATAAATACGAATTAAAAAGGTGTCACTTATTATACCCGTAAGGGGATTTACCCCCAAGATTGGCCGCGATACATTCCTGGCCGAAAATTGTACCATCATAGGAGATGTGGAGATGGGCGACGAGTGCAGCGTGTGGTTCAACACAGTGTTGCGCGGTGATGTCAACTCCATACGTATAGGCAACCGCGTGAACATACAGGATGGCTCGGTGCTGCATACTCTCTATCAGAAGTCGACCATAGAAATAGGCGATGATGTATCGATAGGTCACAACGTCACCATTCATGGCGCGAAAATCCACGACTTTGCCCTCATCGGCATGGGTGCCGTGGTCATGGATGACGCCGAAGTGGGCGAAGGCGCGCTTGTGGCGGCCGGTTCGGTCGTGCTCTCGCGCACCAAGATAGGTCCCAACGAACTGTGGGGTGGCGCGCCGGCCAAATTCATCAAGATGGTCGACCCCGAAACATCGCGTGAACTCAACACCAAGATTGCCCGCAATTATCTCATGTATTCCCGCTGGTATACCGACCCGGAGGAAAAGTAGGCGGAGACCGGAGATATCTATAAAATGACAGATGTTGTATCCTCAAAAAGTTTGGATACAACATCTGTCGTTTTTTTAGATATCTCCGTATTTACTTCTTCAGTCGGGCCACCGATTTGGCGGCCTCGTCGCGCAGACGTTGTGGACGGGCAGGGTCGGCCGCCACTTCGGCCAGACGCCGGGCTATCTCGGGAGCACGGTAGGAGTAGTCAAACCATCCGAGAGCTTCGGCGAGAGAGACACTGAGAGTTTCGTCAGGACATTTGTCCAGATAGTCAAGCAATTTGTCGGCTGACGGGTGGAGCGGATTGTTGCGAAGCTGTCGCACAAACGATTTTATCTCGCGCATGTCGGGGTTGTCTGACGCGAGCCGCTCGATGTCGGCATCGTAACGCTTTGAAGAGAAGCGGTCGGCGATGTTGTTGCGCGCCTGTGTCATCATTTCGGCTTCGTCGTAAGAGTGGCGATAGGGACGCTGCGACTCCAGCTCGTCGATGAGCGACCGATAGTCAAATAGCTGCATGGCGTTCTGAAGCTGAAAGTTGACGCGTTCGCCTTTGAGTGAGTTGGCATAGGCGGCTATGACTGCGGGGATGAGTTGCGGGCTGCCGTTCTTTCCTGCGAGTATGGCCGAGAAACGGCGGACGAGTTCATAGCTGTCATTGAGCCCGAGACGCAGTGACTCGACAAATTCGGGCGAGCCCGGCGATTCGGAGAGGTTCATCAGTGCGGCAAAACGGGTGACACCGTAGGGCGAGGAGGTGAAGATGTCAAGCAGTTGTCCGGGAGTGATGGCATGCATGTCAGCGAGTTTTTCCATGGACATTGCCTGCATGGCGGGATAGGGAGAGCGGAGCTGTTTTTTCCAGAATGAAGCCGGAGCCTCGACCAGAGCCGTGTTGATGTCAAAGCCGAGACGGTCGTCGGCCGGAGCAAAAGCAAAGGTCGGGTCGCCGAGAATGTGTGACTCAAGATAAGGATTATATTTGACCATATTGCCGACACGCATGCCGAGGCCGAGCATGCCGATTGATTTATCACACCATTTGTCCTGGAGCGAGTTGACACTGTTGGCTATGACACTCACGCAGTCGCCTTCGCCAAACACATAAGCACCGGCGAGATACACATCGTTGTTGAACGAGCCGTTGAAGCATGCATCGAGCATCACCACCCGTGCATTGGGCCTGTAACGGTCAAAGTCGTGAAGATGCAGGTCGAGACGCTCGTTGTAGACCGAGTCGGCGGCAATGGACGCCGAGTCCATCACGGTGTCAAACCAGTGGCGCGGCACATCATATTCGCGCACATAGTAGGCGCATGCCGAGTCGAGAGGTGTGCCCGACTCGACGGCGTTGCGTATCTTGGAGCGGAAAAACGATTTTGCTCCCTCGAGCTGGTCGCGGGTGCTGCGTGTGTCGGGATATCGGTTGATATATTCTTTGACGGGCGAGCCGTGATGATGGAGCAGGGCGAGCGATAGGTCGGGCTGCTGCATGTAGGACATGAGAGTGTATTTGGCAAACGTCGTGTGCTTGTGGTCGAGATAGTCGAGCGACGATGCCTGGCGGCGCATCCATGGAAACTGTTCCATGAAGCTCATCTTCTCGTCCTGACGGGCTATGGGCGACTCGGAGTTGTAGCCCGAGCCGGAGAACAGAAACATACGGTCGAGGCGTTCGGCACGCTCCTTGACGCGCACCACCTTACGGAGATAGTCGCGGAGGTTTTCATAGCGGTCTTTGCCATAGAAGTCCATGCTCTTGATGCGCCCCGAGTAAAGTGTAGGCGCGCACTGCTGGGGAGAGTCGGGGCGAAGCGAATAATAGTAGAGGAGCGGTTTTTTATCATCGCGGCTTACGAAGTCAAACTTGAGCGAAAGATCGTCATAGAATCGGTCGGACGGACATGCCGAGCGTTCGGGTCTCTTCATGTTCTGCACCACTTTGAATGCCGATGTGAAATGCTGGGTGTCGAGCAGCATCGGTATGGGTATATCGCCCACAAAGACCATGCCCTCGATGGGCGACTGCTTGCGCGAGGCCATGGTGCGGATGACCGAGCGGAGCGAGTCGGGGGTGACCTGAGGTGTCACCACTACGATTTCCGATACGAGTCCCTGACGGTCGACGCTACGGGCATAGGCGTCAAGTTCGGCCGAGACTCTGGAGTGGCTGATGCTGTCGACAAAGATGGCAAATCCGTGTCGGGCTGCGTCGGCAGTCAGAGAGCCGCATAGTGCCATGCATGCCACGAGGAGTGAAATATAAGGTTTTGTCATGATTATGGTGTCATTTGTTAGAAAGCCATTGACAGACCGGCGTTGACTGACGAGGATGATGTGCCGTCATAGCGGGTCTTGGCATCGGTACATTTTGTGAAGCTACCAGAGAGGTAAGCTCCGAGTATAAATTTGCCCACAGGTATTTTGGCCTGTATACGCGCGCCGGCCGACAGGGCCGATGATGTGAGATAGGAATACATTGGCATCGTGTAGACATGCTCGAGTTCAAGTCCGGCAAAGTCGCACGACGATGTGGGCGACATGATGTAGCCGCCCTCCACCCCTATGCCGAGGCGAACGTCGCGGAGCGAGAAGTGTTTCATTACTTCGGCCGAGAGGTCGAGGCGTGTGTATTTGCGGAAATAGCGTTCGGGGTAGTTGTGCGTGTCTGATGATATATAGGAGGCTCCCGCTCCGGCGGTGAGTGAAGACACTCCCGCACTGTCGAGGATGTCAAAGCGATATGAGCCACGCACGAGGGTGTAGGTATCCTTATGTTTAACCGATGAGTTCATCACTTCGTAGCCTGTGGTGCCGTTCTGGCTGAAACTCTTCTGGTCATACCATTTGCCCTTCACATCGTTGGTTTCGGCCGTCAGCTCGATGTTGTGGGCATAGCGCGAGCCGGTCAGCGACAGGCGGTCGGTGATGCGCAGCATGGTGTTGGCATAATCGCCCCCCTTGAACTGATAGGAGCTGCCACCGTCGGTGGCTTGTTCGGATTCGTTGCCGTAATAGATGGTGAGGCGGTCGATGGCCGAGGGCGAGAAACGCAATGTGGCGTCGAGCGAGGCAAACCATGATGTGCCGTCGGCATCGCGCGAATAGGATGTGCCGCTCTGCGGGTAATATGTGCCGAGGCCGCTCATAAGGTAGAATGGATATGTGACGGCTGTGGAGAGGCATGTGTAGCGGGCCGATTCGCTGAATAGGTCGAGACCGGCTGTGGCTCCGAGAGTCAGACACCCGCTGATGTCCCATGCCACGCCGGGATTGATGATGAAACGCATGCCTTTGGTCTCGGCACGGGGGTCTTTTTCGTCAGACATCACCCCCACGTTATAGTCGGCGTTGATGCCGAGCCTGAGTGCCGGAGTGAGTTTGTAGGATACACGTCCGTAGACGTGAAACCGCTCAGTGTCATAATTGCTCGGCTCGGAGTCGGCAAGGATGAAGGGGTTGAGCGGGTTCTGAAACAAAGTGGTGTTCCAGCATCGGCCCTTGTCGGTGTAGTTGAAATATCTGACACCGCCTTCGAAGGCGATACGTTCCATACGGCTTATGCCATAAGCGTCGACGTCAAATCCGGCCCTGTAACGCGATGCGTCAATGTTGTGATAGTCGCCGTGGGTCAGGTAATAACCAGCGTTTATCGTTGCCAGTGATGAGACAGGCATATCGCTGACAGACACGGGATTGAGGCTGCCGTCGGCCACATTGTGGATGTAGTTGTAGTCGGCATACTGCATCTGAGCCGTAAGAGAGTTATCCCCGTCCCCGCCGGCAAAGGCGAGGACCGGGGATAAGACTGCATATGATGCAAGCATGCATAAAGGCTTGTGCATATATTATTGTTGAGGGGTGTTTAGTCGACAGTCGAGGGGATGATGCCCGGAGTGGGTATCTGGTCGGTGAGGAAGTCGGCTGAAGAGTTGTTGGTGTCCTTGAGGATAGCGCGGCCGTCATCGGTGATGCTCTCGACCTTGCGGCGGATGCTGAGGCCCGAGTAGTTTTCGGTCATGCTTACCGAGCCGGCGTCAACCTCGGCGCGCAGACGTATGGTGCGCTTGGAGGCGTCGCTGTTGACGATGTTTATGCCGTCGAGCACATATTCCTGCGGTATCATCAGAAATTTTGTGCCGGCATAGTTGCCGTCGGGACGTTCCATGAAGTTGCTTTCATCCTTGGCATAAGCGATGGGGTCGATACCCTCGGGGAGCTTTGCGAGAATGATAGCGTTGCCGGAGAAGGGGAGAGAGAAGTAGTTGCCGGTCCCGGCAGCGTGGATTATGGTCATGTTGGGCACGTCGGGATTGTCGATGGCCATAGCGGGTTTGTAGTCGATGAGACACACCTCATAGTCGGCGTTGACAAGATTGACGGGCGAGAGCTTCGCGCCTGCTACAGATGAGTCATACATCTTCTGGGTCTCGGCGATGTGGTCGAGTGCCTGGCTGGCGATAACCACGCTCTTGCCCGGCTCTACGGGATATTGCTTGCCTGTGCCTACGAATGCCACGGTGTAGTAGCCCATGGCATATTTGTCCATGATTTCACCGTTTTCCATCCATGCGGTGGGAAGGATGCCCTGGGTGCCCTCGAGGAGTCCGAGCACGCAGTTGTCGAGATAGAGCACCTCGTCGGAATTGTTGTAGATTTCAAAGAACTGGTCGCGCATATAGGGCATTTTGCCGTTGGGCTTGACCATGCTGTAATACACTTCCTTGAATATGAGTCCGCCCGAGAGTGCTTCCTGGAGCTGGAGCTGAAGAGTGGTGGCGTCATACACAGAGACTTCGCGGGAGGCGTTGTAGGATGTGATGGTGCCGCCGTCATTGATGCGCATTGAGGCCTGGACATTGTAGGTGCCGCCATCGAGTTGGAAAGTATAGGTGTCCATGGCTTCCTGCGACGAGTAGGCGCGACCGGTCTGCACATTGGTCACGGTGACCGATGCGGTAGTGAGATCGGCGGCCGATATGCCTTCGGGCAGTTCGATATTTACGGTGAGAGGATAGTAGGCTGTAACGTTGTCATCGTCGCTTGAGCAGGCTGCGAGTCCTGTGAGCATGACGAGCATGCAGAGAGCGTGGATAAATTTTTTCATTTCAGACTGTGTTTTTTGATTATATTATTTTGGTTTATATCTGATTGTCAGAATTTGGCTTTGATTTCGGCTCCGAAATACATCGGCGAGTACATTTCGCGATAGCCTCCGATTACATTCTGAGTGTAGACTCTGTTGAACTTCAGAAAGTTGTTGGCTATGACCGAGAGCTCTACATAATTGCCTATCTCTTTAGTGACCTTGAAGTTGAGCATGCATGTCATGGGATAGGTCTGAGTGTTGTAAAACTCGGTGTTGTAATAGCTCGTTATCAGTTCCTGCGGCCTTTCGACAGCCGAGGGGTCCCAGGGATGATAGGTGAGATTTTTGTCGTAATATCCTATGGGGTCGATGCTGAGCATAGGGCGGTCAAGCGATGAGGTGACAAGATGGTAGAGCGGCTTGCCGTCGGCATCCTCATAGATGTTGCGATAGCTGTCGTGCCACACCACCTGGACTGTGGTGGAGAAGATGAGCCTGATGGCCGGGATGTGGGTGACGAATCGGAAGTTGGTGTTGACACGCGAGAGTATGGTGCCTGCTCCGGCCGGCATCACGCCGAGATAGGTGTTGAAGGTGGTGACTCCGTTGTCGTCCACACTGTCGACGACACGGCTCGAGCTGAACGAGGTGGCGGTGTTGCGGCGTTTGATCCAGAACCACGCGCCGTCGACTATAAGATTGGTCGACAGGGGTTTTATTTTGCCGAAGTTGAATGTGTATTCTATGCCGTGTTTGCGTGTGTCGATGGTATTGGCCGGCATGGAGTAGGAGCGTACTTCGCGCAGACGGCTTGACGGAGCTTCTTTGACGGAGCCGTCGGCTGTGGTGTAATATAGCTTGCCGTCAGTGTAGTGGGGGATTGTCGATGAAGCCTGATCGGCCGTGGGGATTACGTAACGGTTGTAGTCAAGGCTCAGCGGGCATGAGACGAAGCCAAATTCGTTGCGGACATGTTCGCTGAAAAATGTCACCGAGCCTGTGATGTCGCGGATACGTCCGTTGAGCCCGATTTCAAATTTTGTAGCGCGAGCCGGTTTGAGGTCCGGATTGGCTGTATTGTCTACCACACATGTGGTCATGACGGCAATGTTGCGCGGATCGTCGATGCCGGCATAGCTGTTGTAGTTGACAAAATCAAAGTAGGCCGGGGTGGGATAGAGCGACGCCATGGTGGGCATCTTGGAGGCTATGCCGTAACCGCCGGTGAGCGACAGGTGGTGAAACAGCCGGTTGTTGTCGGGGGTGAGAAACCGGTAGGTGGCGTTGACGCGCGGGTCGACAGTGGTGATGTCGCCGCGCAGAGCCTGCCGGCTGTCGATAAACATGCGGCTGGCACGCACTCCGGGCTGGAGTGTGAGTATGGTCGATCCAAGATGATATTCGGTCATGCCTTCGGCAAAGACCGAGAGTGTGGATAGCGAGGGGAGTTCACTGTAGGAGCGGGGACGCACCGACTGGCCTTCACCTTGCACCGGGGGAAGCGAGGGGTCATACATCATGCCTCCGCCGTGATTGGCGTTGAGGTTGTAGTCGACACCGAGTTTGACATTGACTGTGCCGCGAGGCAGCAGAAACGTGCGGTTGGCCTTGAGCTGTGCAAAGACGTTGAGCGGTTTGCCGTCAAGTTTGTAGTTGCACAGATAGGTGGCCGGCAGAAATCCCACCTGCATCTCGCCCGGCACATATGAGTGGGAGTAGGGCACCACTCCCGAGCCTATATAGCGGTTGTATATGTCTTCCTGATGGGTATACTGGAATGAAGCCGAGTAAGAGAGATTGGAGATGGCCTTGCGGTTGAGCCGCCACATGCCGTTGACGGCCAGGCGGAAACTTTGCTCAAGATTTTTGAAATACTCATCCTTGAGCATGGCTTCGTCGCTCTTGGTGTCGCTGAGATTGCGGTAATATGTGGCCTTGACGTTGAATGAGAGCGGAGTGGATGTCTGAAGGAATATCTTGGAGTAGGCTGCATTGGCCGTGATGCGGTCATAGCCCAGATAGGTCTTGCGGCGGTCGGCGTTTGACTTGGTGTAGTCCAGCCCGAAGTTGAGTGAGCCGCCATTGCCGCGCAGTCTCAGACCTTTGCCTACCGAAAGTAGTTTGGAGTTGGGGTCGACCTTTACCTGTGCCGTCCAAGGTGTGACACCGGCCTTGGTGTTGATGATGACCGCGCCTGATGTAAGGTTGCCATATTCGACCGAAGGGATGCCTCTTATCACCTCGATTGACTCAATATTGTCGGGAGAGATCTGACGCAGGTCCACACCGCGCCCCGATGTAGTCTGGTCGTTCATGCTCACCTGCTGTACCGACGAGCTGCTACCCGAGCGGGCTGTGGAGAACACCTGCATGTTGGCGTCGTTGGATATTGGCGTGCCGTCGACCACGATGGCTGTGCCGATAGCGTTGTTGGCATCCTCGCCGGCGTCAATCTCACGTATTGAAGCCTGGCCGGCATTGGTAAGATCGGGATTCCTGGTGACGGCACCCGGCAACAGTTGGAGCATATCCTCCACACTTTTGGCCTGGAGATGCCGTATGGCCGACTGACCGATGAGCGACGACGAGCCCATCTTGCCCTCTTCGGCGGTGACCACCACCTCTTTGAGCGCGAGATTGGATGGATTGAGCCGTATGATTATATCCTGTCGGATGGAGTCGTTGAGGCTAAACTCTCCCCTGGCAGTCTCATATCCGAGATAGGAGACCTCATATTCATATTTGCCCGGATTGAGTTTGGTAAACGTAAATCGGCCGTCGGCATCTGTCGCCGCCCAATCCTGTGTGTTTAGCCTGACAATAGCCGCCGCTACGGGTTCGTCATTGTCGGATGAAATGACCACTCCGCTGAGCATACGGGGAGCGGCCGACAGGTTAAGTGTGCAGAGTATCGCTATAATCGCACTCGCGAATTTACGACAAAAATATTTATTCATTGATGAGTGACATTCGACGGCAATAGACCGTTGCCGCAGAGAGAAATTAATAAACTGCTATTATTTGCAGTGCAAAATTACTCATGTGTCAATCAGCCGACAATACTCAAAAATAGTGAAATTTCTAACGTAAATAATTGAAATTGATTATTACGGCATCTTCCGACGCGGTGTCTTCTCCCTGGGGTATAAGGGTATTTGACTATATGATGTAAATAATTTGTGTATTTGCACTTAGATGGCTATCTTTACATACTTTTAATAAGAGAATATGAAAACGAAAACACTTATAAAACGAGTAGTTCTGAGCCTCAGCGCGTTTCTGCTGTTGGTCGTAGCTTTTACAATCTATGCTAATGTCAGGGTGGAAAATGCCGCCGAAAAGAGACTGTATGCAACGGTCGATTCTGTGCCTCACAACAAGGTGGCCCTTCTGCTCGGAACAAATCCGCTTAATAGGTGGGGACGACCCAATTCATACTTTACCAACCGCATTAATACGGCAGCCGAGCTATATCATGCCGGTAAGGTCGATTTTATCATAGCGAGCGGTGACAATCACACAAAGCTATATGATGAGCCAACCGCTATGCGTGATTCACTGATCGCTCACGGTGTGCCGGAGAACAGAATCATACTTGACTTTGCCGGATTCAGGACCCTTGACTCTGTGGTCAGGGCAAAGGAGGTGTTTGGATGCGATTCATTGACAATCATATCGCAGGCCGATCATAATGCAAGAGCTTTGTATCTTGCCGAGGCCAACGGAATGGAGGCTGTTGCAATCTCCGCTCCATTACGGGCGGGAAGATGGGTGAGAACCCGGCTTGCACTGCGCGAATGGCTTGCACGTGATAGGATGATGCTCGACATATGGTTTGGCAAACATCCTCATTTTCTCGGTGAAAAAATCGAGATTCCCGACGTAATGACACATAAAAGTTATGCGACGGCTGAGGGGCTGACAATGAGGATTGTCAGCCCTGATCCAATCAGTAGCCCAGTGGATTCTCTTGTGGTGGAATTTACAAACAATCGTGATGTCAATATGACTACCGGAGAATGGTACAGAATAGATATGATGTCTGAAGGTGGGGATTGGATTAAGGCCCCTTACTCAAAAAAGTATCTGGACTTTCTGGCAAGGGATATAGAAGTCTGCTTCAACGGTATCGGGTATTCACTGAGACCGGATGGTTCATTCCGGATTACAGTGAAGCCCTGGATTTATGATCTGAGCAATAAATCCGCCACATACCGTCTCGTCAAGACATTCAGTTATCCGCCATATCCTATCCATAAGAGCGACACGGCATACGTTGAATTTCAAGTCAGATAAATACAGCGCGAGGATTGTGTAAACCCTCTAAGAATTTCAGCCTGCAATTTCGGTAAGCGTTTTCCCTTCCGACTCCATGTCTTTACGGCTTTTGCTCATGGTTACAAGGAATACTCCGGTAAATATCAATAGTATTGCAAACGCTTTTGTTATGCCAAATGTATCCATTCCCCATAATATCGCAACTATGCAAGCCACAAGAGGCTGGATGTAATTATACATTCCTGCCACAGTCGGTCGAAGGCGTCGCTGACCGATCACAACCAGTATGTAACACACAAAAGTCGCTCCTGCCACAACCAGTGACAATGCTCCCCACTCCATAGGTGTGACAGCGTCCCATCTTGTCTCCGAAAGCTGTTGTGAAGAAAACGGCACCATACATATAAATGCAAATGTGAACATCCACTTCATTACGGTGAAAATTGAATAGCGGGATACAAAATCCTTGAAAAGCACTATATAGAGAGCATAGCTCAATTGTGCTGTCAAAACTATTAAATCGCCCCATATCGACGATGATACTGCTCCGGTCCCTGAGCTCCCTCCAAGAATAAGAAGCACTGCTCCGGTAGCACCGGCAGCAATACCCATGATTTTCTTTCCGGTTATAGGGGCTCAAGCCGAAATTCCGGTGCATGTAATTTTCAGAAAATTGTTAAATTTGCGGTATGAAAACATCGGAAGCATTCTGGATGTTCTTGCCCCAGGGGCTGGACGAACTGTTTGAGATGGTGCGCTTCGAACGTACAGAACAGGCATATGACATATGGCTTGATGAGAAAAAGAAACTCTCTGACGAGGACTACCGTAATCCGAACATAGTCGCGCGAGGTTATACGGAATACGTTACAATACAGGACTATCCGCTTCGAGGTCGCCCCGTATATCTTCACATGCGCAAGAATAAGTGGTGGGACAAGCGGACCAATGAGATATTCTCATACAACCTCGAACTCCCCAACGAGGAAGGCACACGACTCAGCGCAGAGTTCGTGTCTTTTTTAAAAGATGAAGGTGGAGACGACGGCACTGTCGATTAAGCACATAGCGCAGATGTACTGCGTCAACGGCAAGTATTTCGCGGATTTATACCGCAACAGGATAAGCGGTTATGCCGACTGGTGTGACCGGGAGCTTTGCTGTGGCTTCTATTTCAATGCCGCCAATATTGGTCCGTACATGAGCCTTGACGAGACATGCCTGAGCAACGGCGAGGTATGGACCGTCCTGACCAACAAGGACGGCCACGGCGGCAAGGGCACGCTGGCTGCGGCCATCCCCGGCACGAAGAGCGACGAGATTATATCCATACTCATAGCAGCCATGAGTAAGTCAGTCAGGCGCAAAGTAAAAGAGGTTACCTGCAATCTGTCGCCGTCAATGATGCTGATAGCAGGTGAAGTATTCTATAACGCCCATGTGGTCAATGACCGTTTTCATGTACAACAGGTCTATAATGAGGCCGTTGACGAAATCCGTATCGACATACGCCGTCAGCTCATTGCCGAGGAAAATATTCGCGACAAGTCCACTACGCCGGTAACATACTCCAACGGTGAGACCATGCGGCAGATACTCGCCCGCAGTAAGCACACCCTGATGATGTCGCAGAACAAATGGACAGACATTCAGCGTCATCGCGTCAATATCCTGTTCAAGTACCATCCGATTCTAAAAAGTGCCTATACTCTTGCGATGGAGCTGCGCAGGATTTTCAATGCTAAAATCTCACCAACAAAAGCCATGGGGCGGATGAACAAGTGGTATGAAAAGGTAATGGCATTGGGCAACAATAACTTCCGCTCTGTCATCAAGACATTCAAGAACCACGCACCGACCATCCTGAACTACTTCCGGCGACGTGCGACCAATGCCTCCGCCGAGGCTTTCAACTCTAAAGTCAAGATCTTCCGCTCGCAAATGCGCGGTGTCCGAGACCGCGATTTCTTCATCTTCCGCCTGGTCAAACTGTACGCTTGAATATTTAACACTTCGTTCTACTCAATTTAACATATGCACTGGGAAATCGGCTTGGGCCCTTCTAACTGCCAAATTTAACATATGCACCGCCATTTCGGCTTGACCCGATAATTATAATCAATATGATAACGGATTGAGAGGCAGTAAAATTGTTATAAAAAACGACAAGCTCAGCGAATTGTCGCTGAGCTTGTCAAACTATTGTTTCTTATAACTTGGGGTGAACAGTGGGGGTCGAACCCACGACCTTCGGAACCACAATCCGACGCTCTAACCAACTGAGCTATGCTCACCATCTCTTGGTTTTGCGGTGCAAAGTTAAGAAGGATTTTTGAAACTACCAAACATTTTGGCATAATTTTTTCAAGTCAAAAAAAAATTGTACTTTTGCAGTAGAATAAATACGTATGAAGAATATCCGCAATTTCTGCATCATAGCGCACATTGACCACGGCAAGAGCACGCTTGCCGACCGTCTGCTCGAGTTTACCAACACCGTGGCCGGCAAGGATCTCCAGGCCCAGGTGCTTGACGATATGGATCTGGAGCGAGAGCGCGGCATTACTATCAAGAGTCACGCCATACAGATGAACTATCGTCTCAACGGCGAGGATTATGTGCTGAATCTTATCGACACTCCGGGGCATGTCGACTTTTCCTATGAGGTATCGCGCTCCATCGCTGCATGCGAGGGCGCGCTGCTTATAGTCGATGCTTCGCAGGGTATCCAGGCCCAGACAATCTCCAATCTCTATATGGCCATTGACAATGACCTCGAGATAATACCTATTATTAATAAGGTGGATCTCGACAGTGCCAAGCCTGATGAGGTGGAGGACCAGATAGTGGACCTGCTCGGATGTGACCCGTCGGAGGTGATACGCGCCAGCGGCAAGACAGGTGTCGGTGTGCCCGAGATATTGCAGGCTATCGTTGAGCGAGTCCCCGCGCCTGTGGGTGACCCGGAGGCTCCGCTGCAGGCTCTGATATTTGACTCGGTGTTCAATCCGTTCAGAGGCATCATCGCGTATTTCAAGATTGAAAACGGCTCCATACGTAAGAATGATTTCGTGAAGTTTGTCGCGACCGGCAAGGAGTATAACGCCGACGAGATAGGTGTGCTCAAGCTCGACATGCAGCCGTGTGACAGTCTGTCGGCCGGAAATGTGGGATATATAATATCGGGCATCAAGACTTCGAAGGAGGTGAAGGTGGGCGATACCATCACGCATGTGCAGCGTCCGTGTGAAAATGCCATTGACGGATTTGAGGAAGTCAAGCCCATGGTGTTTGCCGGAGTGTATCCCATCGAGACGGAGGATTTCGAGAATCTGCGTTCGTCGCTCGAGAAGCTCCAGCTCAATGATGCGTCGCTAACGTTCCAGCCCGAGTCGTCGATGGCTCTCGGATTTGGATTCCGCTGCGGATTTCTCGGTCTGCTCCATATGGAGATCATACAGGAGCGTCTGGGACGCGAGTTTGACATGGATGTCATCACCACTGTGCCCAACGTAAGCTATCGGGTGTATGACAAGCACGGCACCATGACCGAGGTGCACAATCCTTCGGGACTTCCCGAGCCGACTCTTATCGACCATATCGAGGAGCCTTATATCCGCGCCTCCATCATCACCGCCGCCGATTATATCGGTCCTATCATGACGCTCTGTCTGGGCAAGCGCGGCGAACTCGTGAAGCAGGAATATATCTCGGGCAACCGTATGGAGATGATTTTCGACATGCCTTTGGGCGAGATTGTGATAGATTTCTATGATAAGCTCAAGAGTATCTCAAAGGGGTATGCGTCGTTTGACTATCATCTGCATGATTTCCGTGTGAGCAAGCTCGTGAAACTTGACATCCTGCTCAACGGCGAGAGTGTCGACGCGCTCTCTACGCTCACCCATGTGGATAATGCCGTGACTTTCGGCCGCCGCATGTGTGAGAAACTCAAGGAGCTGATACCTCGTCAGCAGTTTGATATCGCCATCCAGGCAGCTATCGGTGCCAAAATCATAGCCCGCGAGACCATCAAGGCTGTGCGCAAGGATGTGACCGCAAAATGTTATGGCGGCGATATCTCGCGTAAGCGTAAACTTCTCGAGAAGCAGAAGAAAGGCAAGAAGCGCATGAAGCAGATCGGCTCTGTAGAAGTGCCGCAGAAGGCTTTCCTCGCCGTGCTTAAACTTGACTGATGCCATGCCTTAAAGCATACAAAGGTTTCTGTCATAAATAATATAAAAGATACAGTCTCTATATCTGCTATTAAAAGATGCAGATACAGAGACTGTATCTTTTTTCGCCGACATGCATGAGAGATGGATGATGGTGGATGTAAGTGGTTGAGGGTCAGTGGTGGGGTTACGATGAGATATGAAGTTGAGACGTGGATTGGGGGGCGATGTGACATTGAGATAAGTCATTAAGATTATAAAACGGGCGGGATAGATTAATTAAGGTTACTTTTGCGATGTTAGAATTTGTTAACACCGCCAACACGAATCTTACCATAAATCTATCAGAAATGAAGCAGTGTCTGTATTTGTCCGCAATGGCTCTGGGTGTCATGTCTTCGCTGACGGCATGCCGGCCGACGCAAGCCGAGGTGTCGGCTCAGGAGGATGCGGCGATATTTGAGTTTTTCTCCTATAGGGGGATGGATGATTTCTATGTCGAGAATCCTCTGCCTGATGAGTGTTCGTTTTATAATCCCATACTTCCGGGGTGGAATTCGGACCCGTCAATATGCACTAACGGTGAAGGGGATTATTTTATAGCTACCTCGAGTTTTACGTATGTGCCGGGTGTGCCTTTGTATCACAGCCGCGACCTTGTGAACTGGCGTCAGGTGGGGCATGTGCTTACACGTGAGTCGCAGATGAACAATTTTCGCCATCAGCATGTGAGCGGCGGCATCTTTGCGCCGGACATCAAGTATAATCCGGCCAATAAGACTTATTATATGATTACTACCAATGTCGGAGCGGGCAACTTTTTTGTCAAGACCAGTGACCCGTTTGGCGAATGGAGCGATCCGGTGTATCTTCCGGAGGTGCAGGGTATCGATCCGTCGTTCTTTTTTGACAATGACGGCCGAGCCTATATTGTCAACAATGATGATGCGCCCGACGGTAAGCCTGAGTATGCTGGCCACCGCACGGTGAGAATCGTGGAGTTTGACACGGCTACCGACCGGTGTGTTGGCGAGCGCAGAATCATTGTCGACAAGGGGTGGCGTCCGCAGGACAAGCCGATATGGTGTGAGGGTCCGCATATATATAATGTGGACGGGACGTATTATCTGATGACGGCCGAGGGGGGCACTGCCCGAGACCACAGCGAGGTCATATATAAGGGCAAGACGCCGTTTGGCCCTTATGAGCCGTGGAGCGAGAATCCGATACTTACGCAGCGCGACCTTGACAACGGTCGTCCCGATCCTGTGACTTGTGCGGGTCATGCCGACCTGGTGAAGACTCCCGAGGGGGAGTGGTGGGCTGTGTTTCTGGCCTGTCGTCCGATAGACAATGATTTTGAGAATCTCGGACGCGAGACTTTTCTTATGCCCGTGAAGTGGACCGACGACGGCTGGCCCCGCATTACCGGGAAGGGTGAGGCGATACCGATGATATGCAGGCGTCAGGGCGTGGCGCGCGGTGAGGCTGTGACGTTCGGCAACTTTGAGTGGAGTGATGATTTCACTTCAGGGATGCGTGACAAGGAGTGGTATACTCTGCGCGGGGATGCTTCGGAGCATTGCTCGTTTAGCGCGGTGCCCGGGTATCTGACGATGAGGTGTGCGGAGGTGGCCACGACCGAAAAGAATGTGCTCTCGTTTATTGGCCGCCGTGTGCAGCATCACAAGTATGACTGCTCGACACGTATGGTGTTCAGCCCGGGCCGTCATGACCTTCATGCCGGTCTGCTGGTCATGAAGGATGAGACCCATCAGTATCAATTGGCGCGGGGATGTGGCGATGAGGGTCAGTATCTGGCACTGCGCAGGATTGAGGGTGACACAGTGGCCGAATTGGCATCGGTGCCGGTGGACGCCTCGGTGGCCGAGCTTGACCTGCGTGTGGTGTCGAGGGGAAGGACGCTCGACTTTCTGTATTCGCTCGACCGCGGGACCAACTGGGGTACACTCGTGACGGAGGTCGACGCCCGCCATACGTCGACGGCCGAGGCCGGCGGTTTTACCGGCACTCTGATAGGACCTTATGCCTCAAGCAAAAAATAGAAATCATAAAAATCGAATTACTAACCTAAATCATACCCATTTATTACACGAAACGGAAATAAACATCAATTACACAAAAGCAAAATCTAACCTTATCAACAGTGTTGCGGGGCCACAGGGCGGCCGCGGCAATTATCAATCTCAGAATTAATAGTAACAACACAATGAAGAATGTAATCAAATTTTATCATTGGCTTGGTCTGCTTCTGTGCTTTATGATCGTGGGAACATCATCAGCACTCGCCGACACGGTCAAGGGTACGGTCGCGGACGACACCGGCGAGCCGCTGATCGGAGCCACCGTAGCTCTAAAGGGCAACAGCAAGGCGGTGACGGTAACCGATATAGACGGAAACTATTCGCTTGTCGTGCCCAGTCTGAAGGACGCCATCCTGGAGGTATCCTATGTGGGAATGGAGTCAAAGGAAGTAAAGGTGGCCGGTCGGGCCACAGTCAATGTAACCCTCACCACGAGTTCCGAGCAGCTTGACGAGGTGATAGTGGTGGGTTACGGTCAGCAGAAGAAGGCTTCGATAGTCGGAGCCATCACACAGACCTCGGGCGAGGTGCTTGAGAAGGCCGGCGGCGTGTCGAGCCTCGGAGCAGCCCTGACGGGTAATCTGCCCGGCGTAATCACTTCGGCATCATCGGGTATGCCCGGCGATGAGGACCCCGAGATTATAATCCGAGCCAAGAGTTCGTGGAACAACAGCGCGCCTCTGGTGCTTGTGGACGGCATAGAGCGTGAGATGAATTCGGTGGATATCTCTTCGGTAGCCAATGTGTCGGTGCTGAAAGACGCATCGGCCACGGCCGTGTATGGCGTGAAGGGTGCCAACGGTGTGATACTCATCACCACCAAGCGCGGAGCCGAGGGTGACGCCAAGGTGCACGCCAAGGCCAACTTTACGGCAAAGGTCGCCTCGAAGCTCCCCAAGAAGTATGATGCTTATGACTCATATCTCATACGCAATCAGGCGATAGAGCGCGAGATGCTTGTGCCCGGCAGCAACGGATGGGCCGACATGCTGCCTATGGACATCATAGAAAAATACCGTAATCCTCTCACGGCCGAGGAGTGGGACCGCTATCCCAATGTCGACTGGGAGGACTATCTGTTTAAGGATGCTGCTTTCTCCTACAATGCCAGCGTCGACGTTACTGGCGGCACGAAATTTGTGAAGTATTATGCCGCTATCGACTTTCTGCATGAGGGTGACCTCTTCAAGTCGTTTGACAACCATCGCGGCTACAAGGCCGGATTTGGCTTCAACAGAGCCAATGTGCGCTCGAATCTCGACTTCCAACTGACCCCGACCACGCAGCTTCAGGTCAATCTTTTCGGTTCGAACGGAGAGCGCAAGACTCCCTACGGACGTAACTTTGACGATCCGCTGGGCACGAGTTTCTGGAGCGCGGCCTATAAGACGGCTCCTTCGGCTATGCGCCCGGTGTACAGCGACGGCACCTGGGGCTATTACGCACCCCGTGACGCCGATGTGCAGAACTCGGCTTTCGCTATAGCCACATCGGGCATCGAGAAACGCACCACTACCAAAATCAATACTGACTTTGTGCTTGGCCAGGACCTCGATTTTATCACCAAGGGACTGCATCTCCAGGGCCGCTTCTCGCTCGACTACAGTTTTCTCGAGGGTCGCCGCGGCATCGTCGACCTTGACAACGGCGCGCAGCAGAAGTGGGTAGACCCCACTACGGGTGATGTGAAATACAAGCAGGTCACCAACCAGAACACGCAGCTTGATTTCAGCGAGGGCGTGCACTGGTATACCGCCGGCGGCGAGGTCAACAAGAATTATACCTACCGTAAGGTCTACTATGCGTTCCAGATTGATTATGCCCGCACCTTCGGACTACACTCGGTGACAGCCATGGGTGCCTTTAACCGCGAGGACAACGCCAGAGGCTCGGAGTTTCATCACTATCGCGAGGACTGGGTGTTCCGTACCACATATAATTTTGACAACCGTTACTTTGCCGAGTTTAACGGCGCGTATAACGGCTCGGAAAAATTTGGCAGCAACAACCGTTTTGAGTTCTTCCCCTCGGTGTCGCTGGGCTGGCGTCTGAGCGAGGAGCCCTTCATGCGCGACATCTCCTGGATAGACCAGATCAAGTTTCGCGGCTCATGGGGCAAGGTCGGCGATGACAGTGCCGGCGGCCGCTGGCTCTACCGTGACTCATACTCCTATGACGGCAACGCGCTCATGGGTATGACCAATCCCACGGCAACGCCTTACACATTCTTTGCAATCTCGAGTCTCGGCAATCCCGACATAAGCTGGGAGAAAGTGACCAAGCGTAATATCGGTCTCGACTATGGATTTGTCAATGGCATCGTGAGCGGTTCGGTGGACGTGTTCTCCGACAAGCGTACCGACATCTATATCTCGGGTGGCAACCGAGCCATCCCCTCTTACTTCGGAGCCACCGCTCCCGGAGCCAATCTCGGAGCGGTCGACAGCAAGGGCTATGAGCTTGAGCTGCGTCTGAGCTATCCGTTTAACCGTCACACCCGCGTGTGGCTCAACGCCAGCATGACTCATGCGACCAATAAGGTGAAATTTCGCGACGACGCGCCTCTGCTGGCCGATTATCTCAAACAGGCCGGTCACGCCATAGACCAGCGCAAGGATTATATCGACGCCGGCACCATGACTGGCTGGGATGACATCCTCGGTTCGACATGGACCACACAGAATGAAAACAAGTTGCCTGGGAGGTTGTTGCAGAACTATTTCTCAAAAAAAATAGCAAAAGCCTCAACTTTCACAAGCTGAGGCTTTTTTATGTCCATAAAGTTTTGTAACTTTATGGTATTCAAAACTATTGTAACTATTCAGCGGACGCGCCGATGTAGTCGCCGTTTAGAAAAGGGCGAGGATTGCGTTGTAGGGCGAGTTGCCGTGCTTCTTGGTTGTCTCGACGATTGAATGCAGATCCATAAA